>JABFRG010000616.1 GCA_013141295.1 Polyangiaceae bacterium | reverse complement strand
ACCTGCTCCCCACCACGCTGGTGCAGCCGCACGATCTGCCCCGCCGAGCGCCCGAGGGCGCGGGCCGCCTCCACGAACGCCGCCTCGCGAAGGACGCGCCCCTCCACGATGGCGAGCCGCGCGAACGGAGCCCACGCGGTGAGCGCGAACACGAAGTAGAGGTGCACTCTCGATGGCGAGCGCACCGCCGCGAGGATCACCAGCGCGAGCAAGAACGACGGAAAAGCCTGCAGCAGATCGCACACGCGGAGCACCGCCCGCTCGGCGATGCCATGGCGGTAGACCCCCAGCGCGCCCAGCGGCACCCCGATGCCGAAGCCAGTGAGCGCCACGCACGCGGCCAGGGCGATGCCCCGCACCAGCGATGCGGCCACCACCGAGAGCACGTCGGCGCCGGCCTCGGCGCAGCCCAGCGGATGCGCCCGCGAGGGCCCGGCCCAGGCCACCGCCGGGTCGAGGTGCGCCGGATCGAGACCACGCGCGAGCAGCACCGCCACCGCGAGCGCGACCAGCACCAGGAGCGGCAACGCCCGTCGCATCATGACGACGACACCCGCGGATCGATGGTCGCGTGGAGGATGGTGGCTGCACCCTGGGCCAGCACGAACATGGCGCCACCGGCCACGATGGCGGCCTCCAGCACCGGCACGTCGCGGGTGGTGTAGGCCTCGAGCACCAGCAGCCCGAGCCCCGGCCGCTCGAAGAGGCGCTCCAGCACCACCGCGCCGCCGAGGAGCGCGCCCAGTTGGGTGGCCACCACCGTGAGCACGGGCCCCGACACCGTGGGGAGCGCGTGCAGACCCCACACGCGAATGGGCGAGAGCCCCTTGGCCACCGCCACCGCCAGGAACGGAGCCCGGCGAATGCGCGAAAGGGCCGCCCGGGTGGTGCGCCCGACGTGCGCGCCCAGCGGCACCGCCAGCAGCCCCGCAGCGAACAGGAGCCCCGCCGCGCCGGCGTCGGGATCCGCCGGAAGCGGCACCACCCGAAAGCGCACCGCCAGGAGGTACGTGAGGAGCGGCGCGAACGACAGGAGCGGCGTCGCGGCGAGGCCTTCCAGCATGCGCTCGACCCAAACACGCCGGGCGCCCAGCCAGGGGCCCACTGCGAGGAGCGCCGCCGACACGCCGAAGAGCGTTCCGAAGCCCACCGAGGTGGCCGCCAACGTCGCGGTGGGGACCAGCGCCTCCCCCACCCGCCCGAACGCCGAGACTCCCGGACGGCGCAACGAATCGCCCAGGTCGAGGGTCCCGAGGCCTCGCAAGAAACGTGCATACTGCATCCACATCGGCTCGTCGAGGTGGAGCTTCTCCCGGAGCGCGGCCCGCTCCACTTCGCTGGCGTGATCGCCCAGCACCAGCGCCGCCGGATCACCGGGGAGGATGCGAAGCGCCAGAAACGCGATGGTGGCCAGCACCACCAGCACCAGCAGCGCCTCCGCCAGGGCGCGGGCGGTGGCCCACAGGCCCGCCCTCAG
Organism: Polyangiaceae bacterium; assembly: GCA_013141295.1. Lineage (GTDB taxonomy): Bacteria > Myxococcota_A > Polyangia > Polyangiales > Polyangiaceae > JABFRG01. The sequence continues at coordinate 3,481 of JABFRG010000616.1, read as the reverse complement.
CTCACGGATCGATGGTGCCCGCATCCGACGCGTCTCGCCCGGCGTCGGCGCCGGTGCTGGCATCGGCGCCGGCATCCACCAGCACACCGCTGTCGATGGGCGTCATGGGGACCGGCGTCTGGCACACGCCGGCGTCCACCCGCTCGGCCGCGGGGGTGGTGGAGCGCGGCGCGCAGAAACCTTTGCCAGTATCGTCGTCGAGGACCCGGGCGTTCCAGGGCGATTGCCGCTGGCGAATGCACACGTAGTCGGAGTCGCGGCAGTCGCTGTCCTCGTCGCAGCCCTGCATGCAGAGCGAGCGCGCGGCCCGGGAGAGCTCGCGATCTTCGGCTTCGCACCGCGGCACCGCGGCACCGAAGAGAACGCAGGCGGCGTTGTCGGGACAGGCGTTGGGCCGGCAACCGAGCTGCGTGCAATAGCCGCCCGGCTGCGAGGTATCGCAGACGCGGTCGCCGCGCGACGAGCAGTCGGTGGAGATGTTGCACTGATCGCCGATGACCTTGCTGCACCCGACCAGGGGCAACACGAGCAAGAGGAGTCGGGCGAGGCGGCGCATCGGCGTGCACCGTAGTGTGGGCGGCGAACCCTGCGCAATGCAAAATTGTTCGCGCAGCGCCGGCGCGTCGGGCCGCCTCAATGCGCGTTTGACTTCCCCTCGCAAAGCCCCTAAAGACGCCGCAGAATCCAAGGGTTTCAACTATGGCGACCTACATCACGGCGGACTGTATCAACTGCGGCGCATGCGAGCCGGAGTGCCCCAACGAGGCCATCAGCGAAGGCGATGAGATCTACATCATCGATCCCGAGCTCTGCACCGAGTGCGTGGGCTTCTACGACCACGAGGCCTGCCAGGCGGTGTGCCCCGTCGAGTGTTGCCTCCCGGACCCGAAGCACGCCGAAGAAGAGAGCATGCTCATCGAGCGCGCGCTCCGCTTGCACCCGGACGACGAAGAGCTGAAGAAGCGCGCCGGCGCCAACGACTACCCGTCGCGCTTCCGCAAGTAGGGGCAGCTCAGAGCGTCGCGAGGAGCGCACGAACGCGCGGCGCAAGCTCGTGCGCCAACCGGTCCGAGACGCGTCGGTGGTTCGACAGCCACTCCGCGCGGCCGCGGGCGCCGACCGCATTGGCTACCGCGAACACCGCCCGAAACGGCGCCCCGATGCGGGCTGCTGCGCGGGCGACCGCATAGCCTTCCATGTGCTCCACGTCGTGCCGCGCGCCGAGCCGCGCTGCGAGGGCGTCGTCGACCGTGACCCCGAGGGTCGTGCCCACCCGGACCACTGGGAAGCCGTCCACGGGAATCGCCGGCAGCCCGCCCGCCAGCATGTCCGGCAGCTCCGCCGGGTCCGCGGCCAAGGCGAGGCTCCCCGCCGTCACCAGGGCCCCGATCTCCAGACCGCTCGGCGGGTAGGCCCCGACGGTGCCCACCAGGAGCGCCGGCCGGCCGGCCACGAGCGTGGACCCGGCGCCCAGCGCCGAATCCACGAGCCCCACGCCAAGCACGCGAAACTCCACGGGCTCACCGGCGAGCTCCCGGCGCAGCGCTTCGAGCTCCGGCGGAAATGCCGCGCAAAGGACGAGCTTGGGCGGGTTCGGGGAGGGCTCGGGAGCTGTCATCGTCGGTTGCGCTTGGGGGCGTTTGGCCTTAGCCTGAGGAAAGCTCGATGGCAAAGGCTGCGTACAGTGCGCTCGCGTGTCTCCTCATGGGGTGCTCCATGTCTGCGGGGGGCCCCGACTCGGCCGACGCCGACGCCCTGAGCACCACTGCCGTGGTGGTCGTGGAGCGCAACATGGCCGAAGGTGGCGCGGTGCGGAGCGAGGCCACGGCGCGCTTCATCCAAGCGCGCGCCTTCGCCGACGATCGCGCGCTCCGCCTGGCGGGCGTCGCCATGGATCTCCCGGCCCTCGGCGCCTGCATGCAGCTGAGCCGCGGCACCGGTGGAAAGCGCGTCACCGAGGGCACCTCGGTGGTGCTGCTCGACGTGGGGGCCGTCACCCTGGCCAACGCACCGCTCCAGGCCCGTCAGGTGCCCGACGTGGCGAACCTGCTCTCGGGGTCCGTGTATACCGCATCCACCGTCGACGTGGTGCCCGGCCAGGCGCTCGAGCTCCGGGTCGGTCGCGACACCACCCTGGTGCAGGCCCCGCAAGATCTCAGCAGCGTGCGCATCCAAGGGCAAGACGCCAAGGGCAGCGTGGTCCTCGGGAGCGGTCCCTACGATCTCGACTGGTCCGGCAGCAGCGGCGGGTCGCTCTACGTCGACGTGCTGGGCGAGGGTGCCACCAGCGCGCTCCGCTGCGCCTACGAAGACCTCGGGCACGCGGTCATGGCCGACGGCACCCTCCCCGCCGGCAAGGGCAGCATCGTGGTTCATCGGCTCACGCGGACGAGCGTCAAGCTTCCGGGCGCCGACACCGCGGAAGTGCGCTTCGACTTCGCCCGCGCGTTCTCCTTCGCGCGCCCTGCCGACCCGCGCTGAGCCATGGGGAGGAAGGTCCCGACGCTCCGTCCGGCGGTGACGGCGATGATGCTGGTCACGGCTGCGGCCCTGGCTGCGGGTCCCAGTGCTGCGCTGCCGCCCAAGCCCAAGAAGCCACCGCCCGCCCCGCAGGTGCCCAAGGGATACGCCGCGAGCGTGAAGGCCTGGCACGCCGCGACGCCCGGCAAGACTGCGCCGCTCGACGGTAGCGGCCGGCCACGCCTGGCCCTCTACGCCCTCAACACGCAGGATCGCCTGGAGCTCGACGCCGAGACCGCACGCGGCGGTTTCACCACCGAGAGCCTGGAGCGCGCCGCGCGATTTCTCCGCGACCCGCGCACCGGCAACGCGTTCCCGGTGGAGCCGAAGCTGCTCGACACGGTCTACCAGCTGCAGGTGCACTTCGGCGCCGCGGAGCTGCGCGTGGTCTCCGGCTATCGCACGCCGAAGCCCGGAGGTCACTCGAACCACGGGCGCGGCCGCGCGCTCGATTTCGTGATGCCCGGCGTGAGCGACGAGGACGTCGCCAAGTTCGCGCGCGAGATGGGCTTCGTGGGCGTGGGTACCTACCCCACCAGCGGCTTCGTCCACGTCGACGTCCGCGACCGCTCCTACTTCTGGGTCGACACCAGCGGCCCCGGCCGGACTCGGCGGGAGCGCGGCGTCCTGGGCGAGCTCGCCGCCAAGAGCGACGCCGCCGCACGCGAGCGGGGCGAACGGTCCATCGGTCCGTTCGTCATCGGCACCAACGTCGATAGCGCGCTCGCGAGCCGCGGCCACGACGGCGACCCCACGAGCGAAAGCGACGACGAAGACGAGGGCATGTAGGTGGACGCCGACGTGTTGGCGCTGGTCCAGGCGGAGCGATTGCTGGAAGCCGCGGAGCTCGCCAGCCGCCGGGGCGACAGTCGCAGCGCGACCTCCATCTTCGAACGCGCCTGCGCATGGCCACGCGCCGCCCAGGAAGCGCAGAAGTCGGGCGACTTCGCCCGAGCCTTCC
>JABFRG010000009.1 GCA_013141295.1 Polyangiaceae bacterium | reverse complement strand
TACTCGGGGTCGGGCTCAAACAGCACCACTGTGTAGGTCGGCCATAGCTCCGCAACAGCGCCATCGTAACCGAGGAGCCGTTTCTTCAACTACTGGCGCGCTCCGCGCGTGAAGACTCGGGATGACCCTTTGTTCTTCGAGGTGCTTGCGCGCTCGCCGCGTGAAGACTCGGGATGGCCCGTGTTTCCTCGAGCACCCCTACGGAAAGCCTGCTGCGTTGCGGAATGTCGAGCAATATCAGTCGGTTCAGGGGTGTTCGCGGGATTCCCGGAAAGACATTGCCGAAGTTTCCGAGGCGCGCTAAGAACGCCGCCCCTGCCTTTTGTCGGTCCGCTCTTGGCAAAGCGGTCCACATCCGAAGGCCAGAAACGCAGCTTTTAGCGGTGTTCGAGGCCCCGGGTGAGACAAATCGCGCGGAGCGGGACGTGCAGTAATCCCCGCAACTCGCCTCTCGAAACCCGGGTCCTCAAAAGCCCGGGAGCCTCCGAGAAAACCGTCTGAGAATCGCCAGAACCTTTCTGGCCCTTCACCTGAAGGACACTGAAATGGCAGCAGCCGCCACCAAAATTCGAATCCGCCTCAAGGCCTTCGATCACCAGTTGCTCGACAAGTCGGCCACCGACATCGTCGAGACGGCGAAGCGAACCGGCGCTCGCGTCGCGGGACCCATCCCGCTTCCGACGCACATCTCGCGCTACACGGTCCTCCGCGGACCGCACGTGGACAAGAAGTCCCGTGAGCAGTTCGAGATTCGCACCCACAAACGCCTTCTCGACATCCTCGAGCCCACCCAGCAAACGCTCGATGCGCTCATGAAGCTCGATCTGTCGGCCGGCGTCGACGTCGAGATCAAGTCCTAAGCGAGGTTCATCATGGCAACCATCGACGTATTCAACTTGAAGCGAGAGAAGGTCGGCACCGTCGACCTTTCCGACGAAGTCTTCGGCGTGGAAGTGCGCGAGCACCTCTTCTACGAAGTCGTCAAAGCCCAGCTGGCCTCGCGCCGGCAGGGCACTGCGTGCGCCAAGAACCGCTCGGCGGTCTCCGGCAGCACCAAGAAGATGTACAAGCAGAAGGGCACCGGGAACGCGCGTCACGGCTCCAAGCGAGCTCCCGTGTACGTCGGCGGCGGCCGCGCTCACCCGCCGCGTCCGCGCGACTGGAGCTACCGCCCCCCGGCAAAGGTGCGCCAAGGCGCCCTCACGTCGGCTCTCTCGAAGTTCCAGAAGGAAGGCCGCCTCGTGGTGGTCGACCGTTTCGAGCTCGCGGAGATCAAGACCAAGGCCCTGGTGAGCACGCTCGCCACCCTCAAGACCGCGAAGAAGACCCTCGTGGTCGACGCGGCCTCGAACGAGAACCTCAAGCTCTCGATCCGTAACTGCAAAGATCACCAGTTTTTGCCGCCCGAAGGCGTCAACGTCTACGACCTTCTCCGGCACGACACGCTCGTGCTCTCGAAGGACGCGGCGAAGGCCCTCGAGCTGCGTTGCCTCAAGAAGGGCAGTGCGAAATGACCCCCGAGTCCATCATCAAGAAGCCCATCACCCTCACCGAGAAGTCGAACCGGCTTCGCGTCAAGGGCAACCAGGTGATCTTCGAAGTGGCGCGCACGGCCAACAAGGTCGAGATCCGCGAAGCCATCCAGAAGCTCTTCAACGTGAAGGTCGAAGCCGTCAACACCATGCTCTACCGCGGCAAAGACCGTCGTATGGGCCGCGGCTACGCCAAGATGCAGAACTGGAAGAAGGCCGTCGTCACCCTCAAGGAAGGTGACAACATCGACTTCTTCTCGGAAGAAGGAAGCTGAGCCATGGCCGTTAAAACCTACAAGCCGACGTCCCCCGCGCGCCGCTACTACACTGGCTACGACTTCAAGGAAGTCTCCAAGGTAGAGCCCCTCCGCGCGCTGGTCGAAGGTCAGTCGAAGAGCGGCGGCCGCAACGCCCACGGTCGCATCACCTCCCGCTTCCGCGGCGGTGGTCACAAGCAAGCGTACCGCCTCGTGGATTGGCGTCGCGACAAGATCGGCGTGCCGGCAACGGTGGCGACGGTCGAGTACGACCCGAACCGCACCGCGCGCATCGCCCTCCTGCACTACGCAGACGGCGAGAAGCGCTACATCCTCGCTCCGGACGGCCTCAAGGTCGGCGACTCGGTTGTCTCCAGCCGCAACGCCGACATCAAGCCCGGCAACAGCATGCCGCTCCGCCACATCCCCCTCGGCACGACGATTCACAACGTCGAGCTCAAGAAGGGCAAGGGCGGTCAGCTCGTGCGTTCCGCCGGCTCCGGCGCTGTTCTCATGGCCAAAGACGGTGACTACGCGCAGGTTCGTTTGCCCTCGACGGAAATCCGTCTGGTGCACCTCGACTGCCGCGCCACCATCGGCCAGGTCTCGAACATCGACCACGCCAACATCTCGCTCGGCAAGGCCGGTCGCTCGCGTTGGCTCGGTCGTCGTCCGCACCAGCGCGGCGTCACCATGAACCCGGTGGATCACCCGATGGGCGGCGGCGAAGGCCGTACCAGCGGTGGACGTCACCCCTGTTCGCCCTGGGGTCAGCTCTCCAAGGGCCTCAAGACTCGCAACAACAAGCGGACCGACGTCTACATCGTCAAGCGCCGCGGGCAGAAGGGTTAATCAGTCATGCCGCGTTCAGTAAAGAAGGGCGCCTTCGTCGACGGCCACCTGGCCGAGAAGGTCGCTTCCGCGCAAGCCGCTCAGAGCAAGAAGGTCATCAAGACCTGGTCGCGCCGCAGCACGATCACGCCGGATGCCATCGGGCTCACCTTCGCGGTTCACAACGGCCGCAAGTTCGTGCCGGTCTTCGTGACGGAGAACATGGTCGGGCACAAGCTCGGCGAGTTCGCCCCCACGCGCACCTACCACGGACACTCTGGCGACAAGAAAGCCAAGGTCGCTGGTCCCAAGAAGTAAGGCGCTAGCCTCTTCGCAACGAAGCCCGAAGTCGAAAGACTCCGGGCTTCGCTGCTTTTGTGCCTCGCGGTAACATTGCGAGATGGCCAGCTCGGCGCCCAAGGAAGCCCGCTACGAGGATCTCTTCGAGCTACCCCCCCACGTGGTGGGCGAGATCGTGTTCGGTGTACTGCACACGCATCCACGTCCGGCGCCTCGCCATGCACAAGCTGCATCGACCCTCGGCGAGGAGCTGGGACCGCCCTTCAAGCGAGGCAGAGGAGGCCCCGGTGGCTGGCTCATCCTCGATGAGCCAGAGCTGCATCTCGGCAAGCACGTTCTCGTTCCCGACCTCGCAGGCTGGCGCCGCGAGCGCATGCCCGAGCTGCCCATCGACGTGCCCTACTTCACCGTCGTGCCCGACTGGGTCTGCGAGGTCCTCTCGCCCGGGACCGCCGCGCTCGATCGTGGCGACAAGCTCACTGTGTACCGCACCCAGCGCGTGCCCTACGTCTGGCTGGTGGACCCCGAGGCGAAGACGCTCGAAGTCCTGGAGCTCTCCGGCGATCGCTACACACTGCGAGAAGTCTTCACCGGAGAGGCCGCCTGTCGAGCCGTTCCCTTCGACGCCTTCGAGCTGGAGCTCGGCCTTCTCTGGCTGAGATAGGCGCGACGTGAAGGCCCGGAGTCTCCGTGAGGAGCCCCCGGGCTTCTTCGCCTCACGTTGGCTGCGCGATCAGAACTCTTCGTAGCCGCCGTTGACGACCTTGAGCTGCGGAGGCTGCGAGACCCGCGCCGCAGGTTTGGTTGCGGCCCTCGTCATGGGCTTCGTCGCCTTGGCCACGGAGCGAACCGGCGCCGCAGGGCGAGCCTTGGTCGGTGTACCTCCGAGGTGAAAGCGCGCCACGCGCTCCTGGAGCTCGACCGCCTTGTCGGAGAGGCCGTTGGCGGTGGCCGAGAGCTCCTCGGTCTGCGCCGCGTTGAGCTGCGTCACCTGGTCCACTTGCGTGACCGCGGTGTTCACCTGCTCCACGCCGGTGCTTTGCTCGCGCGAAGCCGCGGCGATCTCCGCCACCATGTCGGTGACGCGTTTGACGCCCTTCACGATCTCGTCGAGCGTCTGCCCCGACTGGTTCACCTGCGCGGTGCCCACTTCCACCCGGCTCGTGGAGTCGGCGATGAGCACGCGAATGTCCTTGGCCGCAGAGCCGGTGCGCTGGGCGAGCGTGCGCACCTCGGCGGCCACCACGCCGAAGCCGCGTCCTTGGTCGCCTGCCCGCGCGGCCTCCACCGCCGCGTTGAGCGCCAACAGGTTGGTCTGGAACGCGATCTCGTCGATGGTGGTGATGATCTCGGCGATCTTCCGCGACGACTTGGTGATCTCGGTCATGGCGGCCACCGCCGATTCCACCACCTGACCACCGCGCTCGGCGGTGTCGCGGGCGCCGCTGGCGAGCTGGGCCGCGTGCTGCGCGCTGTCGGTGTTCTGCTTCACGGTGGAGCTGATCTCCTCGAGGCTTGCCGCCGTCTCTTCGAGGCTTGCCGCCTGCTCCTGCGCGCCGCTCGAGATGTGCTCGGCGCTGGCCGAGAGCTGCGCGGCCGCGGCCGAGACCTCCTGCGAGGTCTCCTGCACTGCCAGCAAGGTCGCTGCGATGGAGCTCAGCGACGCGTCGAGCGCATCGGCGAGCTGACCCACCTCGTCGCGCGCGTCGTGGGTGAGGCGGGCCGTGAGATCGCCCTGCGCCACCCGCTCCAGTACCTGCACCGCCTTGCCGAGCGGTGTGGCGATGGCGCGGCTGATGATCCACGTGGCGAGGATGCCGAGCATGAGCACGCCCAGCGTGAGCCCCACCGCGATGCTGCGACTCCGCCCGTACTGCGCGTCGGTGAGCTCGGCCCGGGCCTTGGCGTTCTCCTTGGCGCGACTGATGAGCGCGTTGCCCTCGGCGTCCATCCTCTCACCGGCCGCCCCGCCCTTGTCGATGGCGGCGAACATGCGCGGGATGTCGCCCTTGTAGTCTCCGCGCGGCGAGGCCGCGAT
>JABFRG010000474.1 GCA_013141295.1 Polyangiaceae bacterium | reverse complement strand
GAAGCCGTGCGTGCGGTCATCGGCGGCGAGCTCCTCGACGGCGAACCGCGGCTCGCGAAATCCATCGCCCTCCGCAATCCCTACATCGAACCGATTCATCGACTGCAGGTGGAGCTCCTGCGGAAGGTTCGTAGCTACGCGGAGGGTGCGGACTTGCCGCACCAGCTCGAGAGCGCGCTCCTCCTCTCGCTCCACGGCATCTCCGCCGGCATGCGCAACACCGGCTGACACCGCGCAGCGCGCGCCAGCATCTCGAAGAAATCAGGTGTCATCCCGAGCTTTCACGAGCGGAGCGCGCCAGTATCTCGAAGAAACACGGGTCATCCCGAACGAAGTGAGGGACCCCCTCTGTCACTTCGGGCTCGGGCTCGGGCTCGGGCTCGGGCTCGGAGGAGAGGCGCGGAGGAGAGGCGCGGAGGAGAGGCGCGCAGAGTGCGCCTTCTCAGGCCCAGTCGCAGCGGGGTACGCGCGGGCGGCCCCGGCGTCGGTGCGTGATCGGCGCGCGCTCGGTGTCGACCGGCGTCGAGAGCGGTTCGCTCGCGGGGATCTCGTCGCCCGGCGCTTCCCAGGCGGTGGTCACGCGGGCCGAAGGCAAGGTGGGGGGAGCGGGCTCGATGGCCTCGTCGGCCAGGTCGTGGAGGTACGCCATCTCGGAAATATCCTTTCGCATCGTCAGGCCACGCTCACGATGAGGTCCTTGGAGGCCAGCATCGCGCCGTCGGTCATTCGCGCCGTCTCGAGGGTGTATGCCGCCGGGTCGGCCTTCACCACGTTGTCGGTGGCGTTGGTGGTGTCGGGCTGGCCGAATTGTTTGTACTCTGCATGATTCGCGAAGATCTCGGCGACCAGCGCCTGGTCGAAGACCAGCTGCGAGGTGAACGACCGACCGTTCAAGGTCACGGTGAAGTGGATGTGCACCGTGCGGCTGCGGTACCAGCCGGGAAAGCAGCTGTCGAAGTCCACGCGCCCGTCGGCGTCGGTGGTCTGGACTCCGCGGAAGTAGTGCTTCTCCCCCTCGGCAGCGCTCTTGAGGCACATGCCGTCGTTGGGGGTGTTGCCGGAGTAGCTCCCGGTGATCTGCGTGTGCCAGATCTTCACCTTGGCGCCGGCGATGGGATTGCACGAGGCATCCACGACGCGCAGCGCGAGGCGCATGGGCAGGCCGGTGTAGCCCTCGCTGATGTCCTTGCGCACCTGATCGGCGGCCTCGGTGCACGGCCCCTCGGTGGCGGTGGGAATCAGCACGCAGGCCAGGCCAGCGGTAGGGAACGGGCTCGGGTAGGAGGCCGCATCGGTCATCGCCTGAGTGCCGCCGCTGGCCCACGCATCGGCGGAGCCGCCGGAGTCGAGGGTCGCGCCACCGTCGCCCTTGGCCTCGCCGTCGTTGCCGCCGCCATCACCGCTGGCGCCGGAGGACGACGCGCTCGCGACGACGCTGCTACCACCACAGGCAGCCAGGACCACGCCGAACGCGGCCAGCGCGAGGCTGCCGGCGGCTTCGCGGCGGGAGAGCAAGACGGTACGCTTCTTCTGCATCAGTGGCCTTCCTGGGCAAGGAGAGGCAAAGGCCGCCTCCATGCAGGTACAGGGGAGGTCGGGACGCGAAAGCGATCACTCGAAGACGAAAAAAGTCTCGCGACTACAGGCTCAGGCCCTTGGTGAGCACGTAGTCGTTGGCCTTGGCCGCGCCATGGCAGGTGTTGCAGCCACCGTTCTTGTCGCCGCCGTAGGCCTCTCCGGAGGGCGGTCCCACCCCGCGCCACTTGATGGTGGCGGAGCCGTCGACGAACCGCACCAGCTCGAACCACTCCCAGTTCACAGCGCCGCTAGCGTTGTAGTTGCCGCCGCGCTTGACCATGGCGAACACCTTCCGCTGGCTCACGTCGTCGCTGGTGTGGATCTCCTTGACGATGACCGTGCCCACCGGAAATTCCTTGGCCCCGGCCGCAGGCTTCTTGTTGATGTACACGGTGCGCGGGCCGCCGGCGTGCACCACGCCGGGATCGGCGACGACGTCGGAGGTGCCGGGGGTCGACGTCCATTTGACGAACCCGTTGAAGTCGGCGGGGAACGCGATGCACAGAGTGCCGGTGCCGCAGGTGCTCTGGGCGTCGTCTTCGCTGCTGCCGCAGCCGAACGTCACGAGGGCAGTGAGGAGGAGGAGGCGCTTCATGGGGGCCCGTTCAGAGCGACAGGACGTAGGCTTCGAGCGCCTGCTGGTCGTCGGTAGAGAAGGATTGGTACAGGTTCACCGAGCCGTTCGCCTGTGAGCCCTGGCCGCGGTGCGAGATGATCGCCTCGCGAATGGTCTTGGCGCGACCGTCGTGCATGTAGGAGCGGTTGAAGCGGAGCCCGATGAGCGGGGCGGTGCGCCACTCGCGATAGCTCGCGGTGCCATCGCTGCCCGGACGGGCGGCGTCGGCGAGGTCCGGCCCCATGTCGTGAAGCAAGAAATCGGTGTAGACCGCAGCATCCACGTTGGCGAGCACCGTGATGGGGTAGTCGGCGCGGGTGCGCAGGGTCGGCACGTGGCAGGATGCGCACTGCGCGTTCTCGAAGAGCTTGGCCGGCGGAACGCTGCTGGCGATGCCGGTGGTCGGACGACGCTTGGGGATGGCCAGAAGGCGCGAGTACATGGCGCGCTTGTTGACGCTGCCGAAGCTCACGTCGACGCCCGGCTTGCCGTCGTCGGTGAGGCCGTCGGGATTGGCGAACTCGCTCGGGCGAAGCGGCGAGGTGATGCCCATGTCGCCCTGGAACGCGTCGGCGGTGAAGTCGTCGAGGGTGGCGACGCGCGCCTTGAGCCCGAAGCGACCGATGACGCGATCGCCTTTCTTGTGCGTGTGGAACGAGGTGTCCTCGTTGGCCTCGGAGGCGTAGACGACCCAGTTCACGCGCCCGCGGATGCCGTCGCTACGCTTGGCTTGCTCGGCCTCGACGCGCAGGATCTCGGCGTCGGCCACCGCTTCCATGTATCCGCGCCCGAGCACCGGCGGACCGAGGCGGGTGGTGACGCGAATCGAGGGGTCGCCGTCCGGCGCTGCGATGGGCGTCTTGCCGCCGCCCGCGAGGAGCGGGTGAACGGTGTCGCCGTAGGGGAGCTTGCTCTGGTCGGCAACAGGTGCGCCGTCGGTCCCCACCACCGACATCTTTTGCACCAAGCCCGGCCCACGACCGGCGGACTTGTGGCAGCCGCTGCAGTGGTCCTGCGTGTACAACGGACCGAGGCCGTCGGCGACCCGCAGCGGCAGATCGAAGAGCCCGTCGCCCTCGGTGAACTGCCGTTCCAGTTCCTCGCCGATGCCCGCCACCGGAACGTCGGGCAGGTCCACCGAGGTGCCTTCCGGCTCCGCAGGCGGCGGCGTCACCACCACAACTTCATTGCTGCAGGCGCCGTTGCTAAAGGCGCCGGCCGCAGCCACCACCAAGCTCAGCCCGAGAACCACGGATCGCGTTGCCATCGCGTTGAACGTTAATGAAAACAGTTATCATTATCAAGTTAAATGGTCGCGAGAAATGGGGGGACGACCGCCGCGAACGTTCCCCTCGAAGGGAGGCTCACACGCGTCGTCTAGGGACGCCGATCATCGCAAAACGAGCGACGCTCGAACGCCAGGACCTGGGAGCGGACGCACGGAGCGTCCATCGCTACCTCGAGGCCGTTTCGGGAGGTGAGGATGGGATTCGAACCCACGTATGACGGTTTTGCAAACCGTTGCCTAACCACTTGGCTACCCCACCGAAAGGGAGAGCACTTCTTATCGAGCCCGGCGTCGAACGTCAACGAAAGGCGACCGAGCCCCGTTTTCCGGCAGCTTCTCCTTGCCGGATCCGCGAAGCCAAGCGACAGTGGTCCGTCTTCGTGAGCGACGCGGATCGCCAAATTCAAGTGCTCGATGGGCTGGGCGGAGACGACTCCACCACGTACCACCTCGCGCGCTTCGACGGCCGGATGTGGGTGACCATGCGCAGGGCGCTCCCCACCGCGAACCCCGAGGCCCACCGGCGCGCCGGCGATCTGGCCCGAAGGCTTCGCCACGAGAACGTCATCACCACCGTGGCCACCGGCACCGGCGAAGGCGGCCTCCCCTACACGGTGGAAGAGTTCCTGGTGGGGCTCTCGGCAGCCGAGCTCCGCGACGCCGGGGCGCCCGTGCCCTGGGTGGTGGCCGCGCGCATCGTCCGCGGCCTGGGCGGTGGCGTGGCGCAGCTCCTCCGGCTCCTGACCGAGAGCAAGCTGCCGCTTCCGCCCTCCATGGGGCCGAGTCGCATTGCCATCTCCTTCGACGGTCGCGCCAAGCTGGTGGACCCGCTGCAGCACGTGCGCGGGGCGCAGCCCACCGGACACGAGCGCTTCGGCTACACCGCACCGGAAGTGCTGCGGGGCGCGGAGCCGACCACGGCGGCGTTGGTGTTCTCCCTGGGCACCGTGCTCTGGGAGCTCTGCGCCGGCCGCAAGCTCTTCCCGGCCGAGACCCTGGAGGCCGCGCGGGAGCTCATGAGCTATCCGGTGGTCGATCGCCTCGAGGGGAAGATCGCCGGCTTCCCCGGCCGCCTCGACGAGATCCTGCAGATCGCCCTCGCCAAGAGCCCCGACGAGCGCTTCCGAAGCCCCGACGCCCTGGCGGGCGCGCTGACGGTGGCCATCGGCACCGTCGCCGCGGACATTGCACCCTACATGCAAAAGACCCACGCGCTGCGGCATGGGGAGCAGAAGGAGTGGCTCCGAAAGCAGCAGCAGATGCTGTCGGTGCCGCCGATGATGCCGGCGCCGGTGCGGCCCGATCCCGAGAGCGACATCGCGACCCAGGCAATCCGACGCTCGGTGCTCCCCAAGAAGAGCGGCGAGACGCCCGCGCCGCCTGCCGCTGCGCCCAAGCCACCGACGCCCGCACCGGCAGCCGACCCAGCGGTCGCGCGCGTGGCCACCCCGCGCGGGATGCCAGCTCCGCCCCCGCG
>JABFRG010001142.1 GCA_013141295.1 Polyangiaceae bacterium | reverse complement strand
GCGCAACGAGGTCAAGGCGCTGCTCGAGCGCATCATGACCGCGCAGGCCAAGCCCGACGCGCACGCGCCCACCCAGAGCCCGGTGCGCGTGGCCATCGCCTCGGTGAAGGGCAAGCGCCTCGAAGACATCCACGCCACCAGCACCATGGTCGGCGATCTCGGATTCGACTCGCTCTCGCTCACCGAGCTCCTGGTGGCTCTCGAGGCCCGCTACGGCACCCTCGAGCCCACGGCACTTCAGGAGTGCATTACCGTCGCCGACGTGGAGCGCCTGGTGGACGTCGCCGCGGTGCCTTCGGTGCGCCCCCCGGCGGCGCCCTCGCGCTACCAGATCCAGGGTCAGTCGCACGCCGCGAAGCCCGAGGTCCCGGAGCTGCCCGACTTCGTCAAGGACTCGGGGAAGAAGCTCATCGGCAAGGTGCAGGACTTCTTCTACGGCGACATGATGAAGCCCAAGGTCAGCGGGCGCGCCTACATTCCCCACAACCGCAACACCATCGTGGTGGCGAACCACGCCAGCCACCTAGACATGGGCTTCGTGCGCCACGCGCTCGGTCCCTACGGCGAGGACGTGGTCTCGCTGGCGGCGCAGGACTACTTCTTCGAGCGCGAGTCGTGGAAGCGCACGTTCTTCGAGAACTTCACCAACCTCAAGGCCATCGACCGCAAGGCCGGTCTTCGCGCCAGTGAGCGTCAGGCCGCCTCGGTCATCGAGTCCGGCCAGACCATGCTCATCTTCCCCGAAGGCACCCGCTCGGTGGACGGCGACATCCACGAGTTCAAGCCGCTGGTTGGCCACCTGGCCCTCTACTACGGCGTCGACATCCTGCCGGTGTACTTGGGCGGCACCCGCGAGGCCATGCCCAAGGGCGCGCGGCTCCCCAAGCAGCGCGATCTGGTGGCCCGCATCGGTCCCGCCTTCACGGTGGCGGAGATGAAGCGTCTCACCGCCGGCATGAAGCTCGCCGACGCATCGCGCGAAGTGGCGCGCCTGGCCCGCGAAGCCGTGCTCGCGCTCCGCCGCGGCGAGGTGCTGGAGTTCGAGTCGCTCACGCCCGGCAACAAGGAGCCGGTGAAGGCCAAGACCGAGCACCCCTTGGTGACGCTCTTCGGCGACCTCCAGCGGAAGTTCCACCCGGCCTCGGTGAAGAGCCCGCTCTCGTTCTATTTCACCCTGGGCGGCGACGACATGGCGAAGTGGACGGTGACCGTGAAGCCCGAGGGCTGCGAGATCAAGCGCGGCAAGCCCGACGGCGGCACCGCCGACTGCGTCCTCAAGACCACGCCCGATATCTTCACCAAGATCGTCCGCGAGGCCTACACCCCGAGCCCCGCCGAGTTCATCTCCGGCGCCATCAAATCCAACGACGTGAGCCTGCTCATGGAGTTCCAGCGCGTGTTCCAGCTCGATCGTCCGGAAGGGAGCGTCTCGTGAGCCGCGTTCTACTCACCGGAGGCACCGGTTTTCTCGGCCTCCACACCGCCGAAGCCCTGCGCGCCGCCGGGCACGACGTGGTGGCCCTCACCCGTGGGCCTTCGCCGGCCCTCGAGGCCCTGGGCGTCACCCTGGCCAAGGGCGACGTGCTCGACCGCCCGAGCGTCGAAGCCGCTGCTGCGGGGTGCACCGTATTGGTGCATTCTGCAGGCAAAGTATCGCGCGACCCGGACGACGCCGAGATGCTCTACAAGCTCCACGTCGACGGCACCAAGAACGTCCTCGATGGCGGCGCTGTCGCCGGCGTGCGCCGAGCGGTGGTCGTCTCCACCAGCGGCGTGGTCGCGGTGAGCGCTTCGAAGGACGCCATCGCCAACGAGGAGACGGAGACGCCGCTCTCGCTCATCCAGCGCTGGCCGTACTACCGCTCCAAGCTCTACGCCGAGAAGGCCGCCCTCGATCGCAACCGCGCCGACCTCGAAGTGGTGTGCCTCAACCCCACGCTGCTGCTGGGCCCAGGCGACGTCAACGGATCGT
This sequence comes from Polyangiaceae bacterium, assembly GCA_013141295.1. Classification (GTDB taxonomy): domain Bacteria; phylum Myxococcota_A; class Polyangia; order Polyangiales; family Polyangiaceae; genus JABFRG01. The sequence continues at coordinate 2,987 of JABFRG010001142.1, read as the reverse complement.
CGACCGAAGACGTGCGGCTGTTCCTCGAGAAGAAGATCCCCGCGGTGCCGCCGGGCGGTCTCTCCTTCGTCGACGTGCGCGACGTGGCCAAGACCGTGGTCTCTGCGCTCACGCAAGGTCGCCCGGGTCAGCGCTACCTACTCGGCGCCTGCAACATGACCCTGCGCGAATTCTTCGGGCGCCTGGAGCGCGTCTCCGGTGTGCGCGCGCCGTTCATCCCCATGCCGTCGTTCCCGGCCTCCGCACGCGGCGCCATTCCCCACTCGGCGGATCTCGCGCGGGTGGGGGTGCAGGTGCTCACCGATACCCTCAAGCGCTTCGGTCTTCGCAGCCCGGTCGATCCGGTGAGCCTCGATATGGCGCAGTTCACCTGGTACCTCGACGCCAGCAAGGCGGAGGACGAGCTCGGCTTCGCCCCGCGCGACGCGCAGGAGACCCTCGTCGACACGGTGCGCGATCTCCGCGAGCGTGGCGTCGTGTGGCCCGAATGAACCCCTACCTCGTCGTCAACCCCACCTCCGGGGGCGGCCGCACCGGCAAGACCTTTCCCGAGATGCGGAAGGCCATCGAGCGCGCGCTCGGCACCTGCGACGTCGGAGAGACCAAGCGCGCGGGCCACGCGGTGGAGCTCGCCCAGGCCGCTGCCGAGAAAGGCCACGAGCTCGTCGTCGCGGTGGGAGGCGACGGCACCTTCAGCGACGTGGTCGACGGCGTGCTCCGCGCCAAGGGCACCGGCGCCAAGAGCAGCGGCGCAGAAGTGGCGCTCATCGGCCAGGGGACCGGCGGCGACTTTCGCAAGACCCTCGAGCTCGAGCACCGGCTCGACGGGTACCTCGAGGCCATCACGTCGGGAAAGAAGCGGGGCCTCGACGTGGGCCGCTTCCGCTACCAGACGCGCGCCGGTGAGACCCGCGATCGCCACTTCGTGAACATCCTCTCCTGCGGCCTCGGCGGTCTGGTGGACCAGTACGTCGCCGGCGCGTCACGCATGCTGGGCGGCACCGCGGCCTACTTCGGCGCCTCCGTGCGCGGGCTCCTGGCGGTGCAGAAGGGGCGGCTCCGCTGCGAGCTCTCACTGGCCGGGAAGGCCGAGACGCATGTACTCCACACCTACGTGCTGGCCATCTGCAACGGCCGCTTCTTCGGCGCCGGCATGCACGTGGCGCCCATGGCCGACCCCACCGACGGGGTCTTCGAGGTCATCGCCCTCGAGTCCACTTCGAAGCTCGCCTTCGCGCTCGCCTCGGGTCGCATCTACTCGGCCAAGCACATGGCCACCGCCACGCATCTCCGCTGTGACAAGATCCGCGTGACCCTCGAGAACGAGGACGCGGGGCCCTTCCTCCTGGACGTGGACGGCGAGCCGCTGGGCGCGCTTCCGGTCGACGTCGAGCTGGTTCGCTCTGCGGTCACGCTGCGCGGCTGAGCTACGCTGCGTGGGTGGCCCGGCCCACCAGATCGAGATCCATGGTTCCGCTCTCGCGCTCGCTCAGCGGCAAGCCGGAGCTCGCCAGCAGGTGCCGCATGCCCACGTTGGCCGCGAGCACGTAAGCGCGGAGGACGCCGATGCGTCGCGCCGGCGCTTGGTCCACCAGCTCGCGCAGGAGCACCGTACCCAGTCCTCGCTGCTGGTAGGCGTCGCCCACGGTGATGGCGATCTCGGCGACGCTCGGATCTTCGGCCTCGCGGATCATGCGCCCCACGCCCACGATGGCGCGGTCCGCCGGGTGCGTGGCCACGACCGCGAAGTGGTGGTAGCCGTCCACGTGCGTGAGCACCGTGGACGCGTTGGCCGGAAGCTGCGTCACCTGCGCGTGGAATCGGAGGTAGCGAGACGCGTCGGAGAGGCCACGCGCGAAGGTCTCGAGAGCGCCCTTGTCGCGCGGCCCGATGGGCCGGAGCAGCAGCGGATCGCCGTCCGGGAGGCGCCAGATGCGGGGCAGTTTTGACATGATGCGTTAGTAATCTATGGGGCATCGCGTTATCGTCTGCAATGGACATTGCGCGACATTTCGATGGATGCTGCCCAAATAACGCAATGCATGATCCGGACCGTTCGGGAGCGGGCGGGTTGTATTCCCAGGTAGGCGCACCTACTCTTCGATCTCGGGGACGCGAGGAATGGACGACTCGAAGGACGCTGGATCGGAGCGATCGACGCCGCAGCCCGCGGTCTCCGTCGACCTTGCGGACGCGCGTCTCGGCCTCGACGACCTGCGTGCGGTGTTCGCGCAGCTGGACGAGGGCCTGATTCTCTCCGACACGTCCGGCGGCATCGTGCACTGGAACCGGGCGGCGCTGGCCATGCACGAGCTCACGCCGGATACCTCGCTGCAACGGCCGGTGGAGGATTTCGCCGACCTCTACGAGCTGCGGACCCCCGACGGCGAGCTCCTCCCGGTGTCGCGCTGGCCGGTTCCCCGGCTCCTGCGTGGTGAGGTGGTCCGGAACGAGCCGATGCGTCTGGTGCGGCGCGACCGCCCGTGGAGCCGCACGTTTTGCTACTCCGGCAGCGTCGTGTCCGGCGGCACGACCGGTTCCTCGGTCGTCGTGCTCCATGTTCGCGACATCACCGCGCAGGTAGAAACGGAGCGCACCGTGGCGCGGCAGTCGGAGCTGCAGGGCATGCTCTTCCATTGCTCGCAGCGACTCGCGGGCATCGAGCCGCTGGAGCCCGGTGAAGCGCGCGGTATCCTCGAGAACCTCGGCGCACACTTCGACGCCGAAGGCGTGGCTCTGCTGAAAGCCCAGTCCGACGAGACGCTCGAGCTCGTCACCAGCGTCGGCCGCGTGGCGAACGAGCTGCGTCGGGTTCCATCGGAGCCCATCGTTGCCGCTGCGGAAGAGGCGGTGCGGGCAGCGTGGGGCACGAGCCCGACCAACACCGCGACCTTCGCCCTGCAAACGCCGACCGGACAGCTGCTGGGCGCCCTCACGCTGGCTGCGCGCGCGGCCATCTCCGCCGACGACGACCAGGTGCTCCGGAC
>JABFRG010000532.1 GCA_013141295.1 Polyangiaceae bacterium | reverse complement strand
GCCTGGGAGCAGCCAGCGGCGCTCGCCGCTGCGTGCGCTTCGTAGCGCGCTCTCCTCAGCGGGGGGCGCGTCGAAGGACGACGTCGTCGTTGGTCTTCCGGTGGAGCCAGTACACCCAGCGATCGTCGGTCGCGATGGCCACCGGGCGCTGCCGGGTGGCGAGCGTGCGTCCCCCGAGGGTGGACGTCCGCGCCCGATAGATTCCTCCTTGATCCGGGTTGGCCGCCATGGCGCCGAGGTAGAGGAATCCGCCCTGTACCGCGATGCAGTTGCTCGCGCCGTAGTTTCCCTGGTGCGGCAAGCTTCCGTCGAACCACCGAGAGGAGCGCGCCGAGCCGGCGCCCAGCGTCGAGACCGCGAGCGCGCCGTCCGCTCCCGCAGCGTAGCGCCGCACCGCCAAGAAGCCGGTGGGGGTGCTGCCCACGGCTTGGATCCAAGGTCCTTGCGTCCACCACGAGATCTTCCAGGTGGCTCGGTCGATCACCTGCGTGATGTCGCCGATCCCGCGCACGATGGCGTCGGGCCGCACGGCCAACATCTGCCCCGGCGAGTGGGTGGGGCCCACCGGCACGCACGAGCTCTCCGCGAGGCCGCAGGAGTAGAACTGCGCGCCGCTTGCGTGGGACCCGTGGTCGACGCCCACGTCGAGCATGATTCGGTCGCCATCGGGCAGCATCCAGCCGCCCGGCGATCGACCGGACAGGGCCGCGATGTTCGTCCAATGGCCGTCCGAGGGGCGATATGCCCGGACCAGGAATTGCTCGGGCTCGAAGGCGCGTGAGCTGAGGACCAACTGGTCCTTCACCACGGCGAGCTCGACACTCTCTTCAGCAGCGAAGGTGCGCACGGTGCGTGGTCGGTTGCAGTCGCCGCGTGCGGGCGTGCACGCGACCAGATCGTATCGGCTCTCCCCGACGAACCGACGCGTCCAGAAGACCTGCCCACCCACGGTCGCGAGGGAGCTCTCGCTGGCGGGCCCCAGCGTCTCGCACGCGTCGCCGACGCACTGGGCGGTCAAGTCTGCTTCGTCGTCACCGGCCTCCGCTTCGCTCGCGGGCTCGGCCACGCAGCCCCCCACGAGAACAGTTATCGCCAAAAGGCCGGCGAAGGCGGAGCGCGGCAGACCGAGAATTCTATGCATGGTACATCTCCTCAGGGGAGGATGTACGCAAGCGTCGTACCTGGCGGCGGACCCAATACTTTCCGGCGGTTACCCGCGAACCGGAGGAGCCGCGAACGATCCGTTCGCGAACGGTCCGTTCACCGCGCCTACGTGTACTTTACACGCTCTGGAGCTTCTGCAGCGCCTTCACCACGTCCTCGACGGTGGCGAGGTTCGCGAGCACGTCGCTGGGAATGGCGATCTCGAAGCGCTCTTCGATGTCGGCCACGACCTCCATGACGCCCAGGCTATCGAGCCCGAGATCGCTTTGGATGTGGTCGCCCGGCGCCACCGGACGTTCCTTGTCCATGTGCTTCTTCAGGATCTCCACCGTGACCTTCAGCGTCTCCTCGTAGCTCGCCATGCGCTGCAGCCTAGCGCGCATCGGCACGCGGACCAAGGGGTGGTGCACGCGGCAACGCGGTCGCGGTCTGTGCCACGGAACGCAGGCGCCCCCCCTCGGCGTGCGTGTTTCTGGCACATATCGTTGGCGCGGGTCTTGCGCGGTGAGCGCCTATGACAGCGTTCCGATTCTTCGCGCTTTGCTCGTTGCTCGTGGCGTGCGGCTCCGTTGGAGCCTCCTCGTTGGATGCGGGACCGCAGGCCACGACGGCGCCAGATGGCAACGGCGTCTGCTGCCCCATGACCGTGACCACGACCACGTGCAACCCCTCCAATCTGTACTTCGGCGGGTGGGCCGCCCAGGCCTCGAAGTGTGGCGGGCCCCAGACCCAGTACGACGGCTACCCGGTCTGGCCCTCCAAGGACGCCCACGGGTGTGCGGTGGCGGTCCCGCGGACCGACGTAGCCATGTGTGGCGCCCCACCACCGGCAGCGCCGCGGGATGCCGCGGCCAACGACGCGAGTGACGGCGGCACCGACGCCGCCGACGGAGAGTGATGCGGTTCGAACGCGCGCGCTCTCAGCCCTCTTCGTAGGGGCCGATCTCGTCGCCGGAGAGGACGAAGAAGGCCTCGCCGTAGCTCTTGAGGAGCTCGATGGCGTTGTCCATGTCTTCCTGGGTGTGGCCGCAGGTGATGTTCACCCGCAGGCGCTCCTCGCCGACCTTCACGCCGGGGTAGAGGATGGGCACCATGAGGACGCCGCACTCGAGGAGCGCGGTGTGCATGAAGATGGTCTTCCGCTCGTCGCGGCACATGACCGGCATGATGTGGGTGTTGGACGCGCCGAGATCGAAGCCCGCCGAAGTGAGCTGCGTGCGCATGTACTCCGCCTTCTGGTGGAGCTCCTTCACGTACTTGGGTCCGTCGGTCTCGAGCATGTCGAGGATGGTCGACGCGGCGGCCACCACCGGAACGGGCAGGGAAGCGCTGAAGAGGAAGCTGCGGGCGGCGTTCTTCACGTGCTCCACCACTTCGTTCGACCCCAGCAGGATGCCGCCGATGCCGCCGAAGGTCTTGGAGAACGTCGAGACCACCACCGGGACCTGCCCCTCGAGGCCCAGGTGCTCCAGGATGCCGGTGCCGCGGCGACCGAGCGTGCCCGTGCCGTGGGCGTCGTCCACCACCAGCACCGCGTCGTAGCGGGCGCAGATCTCCACGAACTCCTTGATGAGCCCCATGTCGCCGTCGAGGGAGTAGATGCCCTCCACCAGGACCATGGCGTTCTTGCGCTCCTTGGTCTTGAGGATGCGCTCCAGGCTCTTCGGCGAGTTGTGGTTGAAGAACCGCACCTCGGGCTGGCGACCGGGGGTGCCGGCGGCCATGAAGGTCCCGTCGAGGATGCACGCGTGGGCGTAGGCATCGAGGATGAGCGTCGTCTCTTTGTCGGCGAAGGCCACGATGGCGCCGATCATCGCCTGGTAGCCAGTGGTGAACACCAGGCACGACTCGAAGCCGTACCACTTGGCCAGGCGCTTCTCGAGCTCGACGTGCTCCACCGTGGTGGCCTGCACGCGGGAGCTGGAGAGGCCGCAAGCGTACTTCTCGACGGCGGCGATGGACGCGGCCTTCACCTTGGGGTGGTTGGTGAGACCGAGGTAGTCGTTGGAGCTGAAGTTGGTGACGGGCTTGCCGCCGATGGTGGTGTGCAGGCCGCCGCTCTCGAACTCGCGAAAATACGGGTAGCTCTGCTTCTCGCGCGCCTCGCGGATGCGGGCCAGTTCCAGGTGCGCCTTTTCGTCGATCCAGCTCATGATTCGTACCTCTTCAAGACCAGCGCCGAAGCGTTGCCGTAGAAGCCCATGGCGGTGACCAGGGCGATCCGGGTCTTCGCCTTGGCAGTGCCTTGCACCACCGGGGCCGGCGTCGTGCCGCCGAGCCAGGCGAGTGCCGTTGCGACGCCCATGGCGCCGCCCGCGCCCAGGGTCTCGCCGAGCATCAGCTTGGGCGCGGTGATGCACGTGTCCTTCGGGAAGACCGCGGAGAGGGCCCGGAGCTCCGAGCGATCGAACAGCGTGACGCCGAGCATCGAGCTGGCGATCACGTCGACCTCTTCGGGGGCGACCTCGGCATCCGCCAGCGCGTCGCGCACGGCGCGCTCGAGGGCTTCGCTGGAGGCATGCACCAGGGTGGAGTCGTCTTCCGGGGGGATGAACGCAGTGCCGAAGCCGAGGATGTGCGCGAGGCCGCGGGCGCCGCGGGCACGGGCGTGCGCCGCAGGCTCCACGATGGCGAAGGCCGCGCCCTCACTGAGCCGCGTCTTGTCGCTGAGCGCGCCGAACTTCTCGAAGGCCAGGAAGAGCGCCTCGCTCATGGCCTCGGCGCCGCCCACCGCGAGCACGTCGGCGCGCTCCGAGTCGAGGTAGATGTCGGCGCAGGCGAAGGCGTCGAGCCCGCCGCAGTTGCCGTCGGAGACCGCGACGTTGAGCGCCTGCAGGCTTTCCCAGATGCTCACGTAGCCGCTGGCGCTGTTGGCCACCGTGTTGGGGAACTTGGCGGGGTTGATGTACCGCGCGTCCTCCAGCTTGGCGACCCGATCGAGCTCCACGATGGCCTCGAGGCTGCCGTAGGCATTGGAGCTGACGATGCCGGCGCGCTGGGGCGACGAGTGGACGAAGGCGCCGTCCTTCTTTATGCCGGCGTCGACCAGGCCGAGGCGCGCGGCGACCACCATGAGCTTGGTGAGCCGGTCGAGGGTGCGAAGGCCCTTGTCGCCCAGGTACTTCGCCGCATCGAAGCCGCGCACCTCGGCGATGGGCGGGTTCTCGAGCTTGGTGGCGTCGAAGGTCTCCACCGGCGAGAGGGGACGGTTCGAGAGGAGCTCCGGCGTGGCGAGCGCCGTCTCGAAGGCCTCGCGGCCGATGCCCAGCGGCGAGACGATGCCCAGGCCGGTGATGACGCGAGGCTCGCGTCTCGGAAGCGGCGGGACGGGTTCCACTCAGGCCGCCGTGTCTCGGGCGAGCGCCCGACGAAACGCGATGGGCGGGAGCACGTCGGGCTTGGCGAAGCAGGCGACCGCGTTGTAGCCGCCGAAGGCGAGCGAGTTGTTGAGCACGATTTCGCCCTTGCCGGTGCGGGCCACGTTGGCCACCACGTCCATGTCGCACTCCGGGTCCGGCGTTTCGTAGCCGATGGTGGGCGGGTAGATGCCCTTCTCGATGGTCATCACGCAGCCGATGGCCTCCACCGCGCTGGCGGCGCCCATGCAGTGGCCGAGCATGCTCTTCATGCTGGAGATGGGAATGCGGCGATCGCCGAAGATGTCGTGGATGACCTTCGACTCCGCCTGATCGTTGGCCTTGGTGCCGGTGCCGTGGGCGTTGATGAAGTCGACGTCTGCCGGGGTGATGCCCGAGCGCGTGATGGCCTGGCGCATGGCCTCGATGCTGCCCACTGC
>JABFRG010000923.1 GCA_013141295.1 Polyangiaceae bacterium | reverse complement strand
CGAGGGTGCAGAGCCCGCTCCGGAGCTGCACGCGCACAGCATCACGGCGACCAATGCCCAGCGCATGCCCCCATTGAGACACGGAACCGCGCCCAGGGCCCGCGAAAGCTTTTCCGAGCCGCGCGCCGCGCGCAAACGGCGCAGCTACCGAAGATCGCCGAGCCGATGCTGGAGCACCGCGAGGCCGGCAAGGGCCGCGGTCTCGGCGCGCAGCACCCGCGAACCGAAGCGAAGCACCGTGGCGCCGGCGGCCTTCATTCGCTGGCGCTCGCCATCGGAGAACCCACCCTCGGGCCCCACCACGAGCACCAGCGCCTTGGCCTGCTGCAGCCCGACCAGCGGGTCCGCCGCGCTCTCGCTCCGGTCGTCGAGGAAGAGTCGCGCGCCCGCGTCGCGGAACCACGGCGCCTTCATGGCCTCGCCCAGGCTCTGGGTCTTCATGACCTCCGGAACGCTGGCGCGACGGCACTGGCGGCTCGCCTTGATGGCCTGGCCTTCCCACGCCCAGGGCTTCTCCTTGGCGAGCTCCACCGGCTTCACGCTGTGGTCGGAGAGCACCGGCACCACGCGGACGCAGCCCAGCTCGGTCGCTTTCTGCACCACCGGGATCATGCGCTGACGCCCGAGCACCGCGCACACCAGCGTGATGGCCACCGGGCTCTCGGTATCGCCCACGATGCGCTCGTACACCTCGGCGGTGCCGCTCCCCTGCTCGAGGCTCTTGAGGCTGGCGCGAAACGAGGTTCCGCCGGCGTCCACCAGCGTGAACGCTTCGCGCACGTTCACTTCACGGTACGCGAGGCCGCGCACGATGGACGCGTCGAGCGTCACGGTCGTGCCCACGTCGAGCACCTCGCGGTGACGCATCGGGGCCAAGACCTCCGCCGAAGGTCGCGGACGAGGAGCAGGTTCGTGCATGCCGGCGGCCTTACCACGCTGCGCGCACGCTGCGTCTCACTTATCGCGCAGGTAGCGCGGTCGCGGGGCGCGGCGGCCGCTCAAGCCCCAGGAGGGTACGCCCAGACACGCGTCGCTTCGCCGAGGGGCCATCCATCGGTAGCTCGATTCCGGCGCGGCCGCAGCGCGGGCGACGGCGGGAGCTCGGGGGAGCGGGCGTGGAGCGCAGCCCGACGCGATCGGGGCAAAGAGCAGTGCGAGGAGCCAGAGACCACGCGTCGGCGATTCGCGCATGCCGCTACGACACGTCGCGGTCGTCGAGGTTCCGGCCGATTCACATCTCGCCGAAGAGATCGTGCAGGCGTGCGTCGAGAGACTGCGCAATCTTGTAGAGCGACGAGATGCTGGCGCTGGATTCTGCGCGCTCGATCTGCGAGAGCAACGAGACCGAGAGGTTGGAGCGCTTGGCCATCTGCTTCAGCGTGAGGTCCTTGTCCTTGCGGAGCGTGCGCACGGTGTCGCCGATGACCTTGTGGAGCTTCTCTTCGGGGGTGCGCGCGAGCCCCTTCTTGCGGATGACGTTCTCGAGGGCTTCCCGGAACTCGTCCACGTTGAAGGGCTTCTTGAGGTAGCGAACGGCGTCGAGGCGCATGGATTCCTGGGCGCTCTCCACCGTGGGGTAGCCGGTGAAGATGATGACCGCGACGTCGCTGTCGATCTTGCGCACCCGGCGGAGGGCCTCGAGGCCGTCCATCTTGGGCATCATGAGATCGAGCACCAGGAGGTGGTAGCCGCCGCTCTTCACTTCTTCCTCGATGGTCGAAGGATCGTTGAGCGTCTTCACCTGGTAGCCATCGCTCTCCAGGAGCGTCTCCATGTAGTCGCAGATGGCACGGTCATCATCGACGATGAGGACCTTCACTTGGGGGGCCGAAGGGAGGGGTTGCTTGTCGGAGTGAGCTGCCGTGGTTTCCATTCTCGACGGAAGTGCAGGAAGCGCGCCGATTCAGGAATTCTGCCGAGCCGGAATTTCCACGATGCCACCGTCCAAAACACGCCGCGTATTCGCGCGAAACTGCACGAGTTTGCCGCCACTGCGTGTCATACCTTTTCCCACGGTCCGCGCGGATCCAGCGGGAGTGTACCAGGGGGGGTCGCTGGAAACGAACCGTCCGCCTCTCTCCCCCCGTTTCCGTGACGGAACGCGCCTCGCGCCGGCAATACCTCGGACCATGAAAGCTCTTCGATCGACGGTTCTCGCTATCGCCTTCGGTGCACTCCTCGCGGCTGCCTGCAAGACGGGAGGCGCCGCGCCCCCCAAACCGGTGACCGACGCGCCGGTGGCCTTCGAGGTCACCAAGGTGGCGAGCGCCGAGTCGCTGGAAGTGAAGGCCTACAACTTCTCCGACGTGACCGTGGCCGGCTACGATCTCGTGATCCGCTACCAGGACGCTGGCGGCGCCGTCCTCAAGACCGACGTGGGAACGCCCTTCGAGAAGGACTTCGCCCGCTGGTCCATCAGCGGCCTCAGCTACAAGTGCCCCACGCACCAGTGGTGCTCGTTCAAGCTCGACCACCTCAAGGTGCCCGCCGGCGCGGCCAAGGCCGAGATCCTCGCCACCCGCGTTCGGGCGCTGGCCAAGGACGGCATCATGTTCGAGGAGAAGCCGGTGTTCGAGCTGCCCTTCGACACCAAGTGGCCGACCGGCCCGGCCGCGTCCAAGTAACGGAAAACACAGACGAACGCGCTATCCACCCACCTTCGGGTGACATGCGGAGAAAGACGTTCGGGCCCATCCTGAGACGCGCGCTGGTTACCAGCGCCTTCACTTCGCTCTCTTGGGAGGTCTCATGCTGGTTCGTTCGTCGCGTGCTCTCGTCTCTGCGCTCGCCCTCGCCACCCTGGCCGCGGCCGGTGCCGCGTGCACCATCACCACCGCCCCGGCATCGCCCGACGGCGGGACTGCCACCACCACGCCCGGTCAAGATGGCGGCACGACGCCGGCCCCCACGAACACCACGCCGACCACCCCGGTGGGCCCCAACGTGGTGGGAGCCGCGGGCATCGCGGGCTGGGACGCGCTCGCCGACAAGGACGTGGTGAAGAGCTTCGGCACCCTCTACCTGCACCAGTCGGTGGGGCAAGACCTGGAGGACGGCGCCGACGCCGTGGGCTACAAGTTCGAGTACTACGGCCCCGACAACCAGGCGGGGCAACCCACCGCCATGGGCCTCAACGGCGGCATCTTCACCGACGTGGCGGGCATCGCCAACGGCGCGCCGATGGAGAAGATGGCCGCCGTTCGCAAGGCCCTGGCGACCCACAAATCGCGGCTCAAGGTGCTGTTCTTCAGCTTCGGCTACGCCGACGTGCGCGACGAGGACCTGGGCGCGGTGGAGGCGGAGTACGCGAAGCTGGTGGCCGAGGTGAAGGCCGCGGGCGTGCGCTTCGTGCACGTGACGCCGCCGCTCGTGTATAGCGTGGCCGAGAACCCGCCGAAGATGAAGATGCGCTCCTGGATGATCGACACCTTCAAGGACGACACCATCTTCGACCTTCAGGACATCGAGAGCATGGATGGCGGTCAGCGCTGCGAAGAAGGCGGCACCTGGCGCATCTGCCAGGCGAACCGGTCCACCGTGGCGTGCCCCAGCAAGGGCCAGGGCATCGACGAGGACGGCGCCGGTCACATCTGCGCCAGCAAGGCGCAGTCGTACGCCAAGGCGTTGCTCTTCGCCATCCAGCGCGCCGGGCGCTGACGCATCACCGGTCGCAGTCTTGCACGCGATACTGCACGGTGAAGACGTGGCTGGTGGCGGCAGCGGGGGCCGCGCGGGCGGGCACCGACACCGTGGTGCCCGCGTCGTCCACCGTCAGCGTGATCCCGGCGCGCTGCGCCTCTCGTGGCAGCGTCACCGCCACGGTCTTCTTGGGAAAGGGCACCCGTACTTCGAAGGGCCCTCGTTCGAGGAGGTCGGAAGGCACCGCGTACCGCACGGATGATTGCATGATGCACTTACCTGCGCGGCGCGGCGCCAGCACCGTGGCGGTCACGTTGAGCCCGAGCCACGGCGGCACCTGGGCCTCGACGACGACCGCCTTGGAGAGGTAGGGGTCGTGGCGCAGGCTGCCCTCGCCGGCCGGCTGCGCGGGACCTTGGCTGGAAGCCGAGAGAAGCACGACCGACCCGCGCGGAAATGTCGCCCCGCGGAGATCGCGAAGCCCCGTCACGTCGAGGGAAAAGGTGCGGATCGGAGGAGCCGACGCGGGCTCGCTGCTCGTTTCGGTGAGGTTGCTCGTGCCCGCGACCACCAGCCGAGACGATACCGCCACCGGCAGGTCGTTCGAGGCGATCACCGGGACGTCTGCCACGCCCGAAGGACCGAAGACCATCGGGCCGGCGAAGGCGAACGGCGGAGGCGTCTTGGCGGCGAGCGCCGGTGCCCACGTATCGGCCACCCCGGTGATTCCCTCGCTGTCGCGCCGGGAGTATGCGCGCATGGGGAACGAAGCGTCGGGCCGCGAATAGAAGGCCTGCGCACCCTCGAGCGGGTAGCTGGAGACGTTGCTCACCAGGATCGACCCGGTCAAACGCCCATGCGTTCCGGAGGCGTCGAGCTGAAGCACGTAGTGCGGCGCGTGGAAGACCACCTTCTCCAGCAACGCGTCGAGCTGCAAGCCGACGCGCCCCCGCGGCGTGCCGGGGGCGACCTCGACCTCGACGAAGAGCCGCCGCCCGGGGATCGCCGCCTCGGCGCGGACCGTCGAAGGCGGGAGCACCGTGAGCTCCTTCCCGACCCGCAGGATCAAGCCGTCGGTGGTCGAGACGATGGCGCCTCCCAACGCCACCTGGGGGCCCGAATCCACCGCTGGGACGGGCATCCCGCGCCGACGTCGGCTCTCTTCCTCGGTCGCCGTCGCCACCACCGGCGACCCGCGCAGGGCCGCCGAGAGGGCGGCCGGAGAGAGCTGGGGCTCCACCACGCGGACGCCCATGATTCGCACGCCGGTGACCGGCGTCGCGAGGGAGACCTGCACCGTCTCGACCACCGCCGTCTGCGGGAGCTC
>JABFRG010000335.1 GCA_013141295.1 Polyangiaceae bacterium | reverse complement strand
CCCCAGAATTCGTACGAACTGCGTGGGGAGAAAGGCGTTTTGCGACGCTCACGGCGCCGCAAGATGAAGAGTCCAAATTTCAACACATGACGACGACAGAAACACTAACCGGCGGTGAAGACGGCTTCGCGGCCCTTTTCGAAGCCAGCATCCAGGCGGGCGATTTCGGCAAAGAAGGCGAAATTGTCCAGGGTACCGTGGTCGCGATCCAGCGCGACAACGTAGTCATCGACATCGGGGGCAAGAGCGAGGGCGTGATCCCGCTCGCCGAGTTTGCCGACGCCCACGGCAACGTGACCATCAAGCCCGGCGACCGTACCGAAGTGTACGTCGAGAGCCGCGAGAACGACGATGGTCTCGTCCTCCTCTCCAAGGAGAAGGCCGACAAGGCCAAGGTTTGGCAGGAGCTGGTCCAGGCCTACAAGAACGACGAGCTCGTCGAAGGCACCATCACCCAGCGCGTCAAGGGCGGCCTCTCGGTCACCATCCGCGGCGGCGTCAAGGCGTTCCTCCCGGGTTCGCAGGTCGATCTGCGGCCCATCCGCAACCTCGACAAGCTGATCGGCCAGACCTATCAGTTCAAGTTCATCAAGTTCAACGAGCGCCGGGGCAACATCGTCCTGTCGCGCCGCGTGCTCCTCGAGAAAGAGCGCGATCAGATCAAGAGCCAGACCCTGCTCACCCTCGAAGAGGGCAAGGTCGTCAAGGGCGTCATCAAGAACATCACCGAGTACGGCGCGTTCGTCGACCTCGGCGGTATCGATGGCCTCCTCCACATCACGGACATGAGCTGGGGCCGCGTCAATCACCCCAGCGAAGTGTTCCAGGTCGGCGACGAAGTCACCGTCAAGGTCCTCAAGTACAATGCGGAGACCGAGCGCGTCAGCCTCGGCCTCAAGCAGACCCAAGAGGATCCGTGGAACCACGCCGAAGAGGCGTACCCGCCGGGCAAGAAGGTCCACGGCAAGGTCATGTCGATCACCGACTACGGCGCCTTCGTGGAGCTGGAGCCGGGCGTCGAAGGCCTCATCCACGTGAGCGAGATGAGCTGGACCAAGAAGGTCAAGCACCCGTCGAAGCTCCTCGAGATCGGTCAAGCTCTCGATTGCCAGGTGCTCGAGGTCGACTCCAAGGCCAAGCGCATCTCCCTCGGCCTCAAGCAGCTCGAGCCCGATCCGTGGACCATCTTCACCGAGAAGTACCACCCGGGCGACAAGATCGGCGGCAAGATCCGGTCTATCACCGACTACGGCGTCTTCGTGGGTATCGAAGAGGGCGTGGACGGCATGGTGCACAAGAGCGATCTCTCGTGGACGGCCAAGGTCAACAACCCGGCCGACATGTTCCACAAGGGCGACGACGTCGAAGCCATCATCCTCTCGATCAACCACGACGAGAAGAAGGTGTCCCTCGGCATCAAGCAGCTCTACGACGATCCGTGGCCGACCATCTTCACCGACTTGCCCCCGGGCAAGGTGGTGGCGACCAAGGTCATGTCCATCGCCGACTACGGCGTCTTCGTCCGCGTGAACAACGGCGTCGAAGGTCTCATCCCGCAGAACGAGCTGGTCGAGCCCAAGGCGGAAGACGGAACCACGGTGCCCTTCAAGATCGGCGACGATCTGCAGGCCGAAGTGGCCAACATCGACTCGCAGGAGCGTCGCCTGACGCTCTCGATGCGACTCGGCGAAGGCGCAGCGGCGGCGCAAGCCCAGCAGAAGACCGAGAAGCGCGTCAGCCAGGCCCCGAAGAAGGGTGGCGACGACAAGGGCGGCGCCGGCACCATCGGCGACCTCATCAAGCAGAAGTTCGGCAAGCTGCTCGAGAAGGACGAAGAGAAGAAGGACGAAGAGAAGTCCGAGTAATCGGCCTCTCGTAGTCACGAAGAAAGGCGCCGACCGCGAGGTCCGGCGCCTTTCGCCCATTTCGGGGGAACGTGGGCGCGGGTCGCACAAAACGGGGCTCGGCGTGCGTATCCGGGATCCGGTCCGCGGTCCGGGTGCATCTCGCGTTCATCATGCACGCAACTCGTTTCGCTCGCGTTGGTCTCGCGCTCGCAGTCCTCCCGGCCTTCGGTCTCGCCCACTGCGCTCCTGCCGCGGACGATCCACCGGCGTTCGTCGGCGCTGCTTCGAGCGGTGGAAGCTCGGAGCCAGCTCCGGCCAGCTACGTACCCGTGGACGACGAGCTGCGGGCTTTCGGCGTGGAGGACGACGAGCTCGTGCTCGACGACCTCAGCGAAGAGGAGTCGGACGCGCTGCCGGAGATCGCCGACGAGGGGACGATGTCCACCCCGGACGACGACATTCTGCAGTTCGAGGACGATGCGTCCGCGTCCGGGATCGGCACGGCCTCGGCCGGGCTTCGACTCCTCGGGGGCGGCGCGCCGGAGAAAGATGCCTGCGGCAAGACCATGAAGCAGCAGTGCAAAGACCACAACGCGCTCAACTGCAAGCTACCCAACCCACGGCCGGGCAAGAACCGCGTAGTGCCCGACTCAGCGGTGGAGCGCCTGTGCAAGACCTCACACGCCGCACAGCTCATCGACGAGGTCTCGGTGTTTCCGCTGGTCAAGAAGGACAGCGACCCCGCCGTCCCGTTCTACGATGGGACCGGGACGTTGCGGCTGCGAATTCCGCAGCAGAACGTCCCGCAGCAGAACGTGCGCATCAACTACGGCATGCGGCGAAACGAGACCTGGGGCGGGGTGGGGCCCTTCGTGTATGCGTTCAAGGTGGCCTTCGATGGGTCGGGAGGGGGCGGCTGGATACCCCAGGCGAACGTGGACTCGCCGGAAGTGCGGGCCATGCCGACGCTCGACCTCCAAAAGTTCACGTTGCCCCCGTCGAAGCACCAGTATCGCTTCAAGACCATGGAAGACTACGGATGCGTCGACGGGAAGAAGGGCGACGTCGTCGTCACCCGCGCGAACATGGCGAAGGTTTGCATCGGCGACCCGGCAGAATACAAGGTGCGGCCGCGAACCACGTCGAAGAACGACAAGCTCGGCGACTACCTCGTTCGCTTCGACGCCATCAATCTGTGCTGGAGCACGCCCACGTACGGCGGCGTTGCGCTCGACACGTTCCTCGTCGAGCCGTCCCGGATGAGCGGGGCGCCCCACGACCTAGCGCACGTCCTCCGCTTCCAGCGGGCGGTGGTGAAGGACAAGGAGAAGCGGCTCGCCGCGATCGCGCACATCCAGCTCTACGAGGGCGGCGAGAGCAAGGTCGACGCTTCCGGTAAGGCGCTCCCGCGGAAGCGCCTGGGGAAGAAGGCGACGTTCTTCTTCGGGTCCGTCAACGGCCGCAACGGCTGGATCGCCAAGGACGCGCTCGTGATGATGAACTGAGCGGTATATTTCCGTTCTACATGTGGCATCCTGGGTCATAAAGTGTCCAGATGGGTGATGGTTACCGACATCGCTCGGGCCCGGCTTCGGCGCCGAATACGGCGAAATTCCGATGAATTGCGCTCCATGAGGGCGGGCACACGCTGTGCAATGTTCACAGGAGCGAGGTGAGCATGCGGAGCTACATCGTTGGGTTCGTGGTGGCCGGGCTGGTCTTTGCGTGCGGGTCGACCGGGGAGGTCGACGGGACGACGGCGGACGAGCTCCGCGTCACCGAGAGCTTCGTATCGGACGGGACCGGGTACTACCCGGACAGCAGCGCGATGGAGGGCGGCTTCGTCGACATGCGCGGCAAGAAGCTGCGCACGCTGCAGCAGTTCTTGAACGGCGACGCCGAGTACGTCTCGGTCGCCATGGACCCGCGGGTGTTCCGCTATGGCCAGCGGCTCCGCATTCGCGAGTTCAACACCCGCTACGGGCGCGAGATCGTCTTCCGCGTCGTCGACACCGGCGGCGCCTTCCGCGGTCGCGGTCGCGGTCGCATGGACCTCTGCGTGCAGAACCGCGCTGCGTCACTCGACCGCACGGTCAGCGGCACACTCCACGTCGACGTCATCGACGAGAGCGGTGACGCTCCGGAGCCGGCACCGCCGCAGCCGTCGCCCGGCGGCACCTCCGACATCACCTGCAGCACCGACGGCGACTGCAACCCGGGCAACGACGGCTCGGGCAAGATCTGCCAGAACGGCGCGTGCGTGACGGGCTGCCACTCGAACGCCCAGTGCCCGGGTTCCACGCGATGCAGCGCCGGCCTCTGTCGCTGAGCGATCCTTCCCCGTCGCTCCGGAAGCGCGAGCCTCCGCCTCCGTCGGAAGGGGAGCGGCCGGGGTGGCCAGCGCCGACTCCGTGGCTCGCGGGGGTCGTGATATGGTCCCGGCCATGGACAGGCCGGAGACGCTGTGGGCGCCCTGGCGGATGGAGTACATCCGCCAGAAGAAGCGCGAAGACGGGTGCATATTCTGTGCGTTCCCGAGCCGCGACACCCGTCGTGAAGATCTGGTGCTCGCGGTGCAACCGCACGCCTTCGTCTGCCTGAACCGCTACCCCTTTGCCAGCTGCCACGTGCTGGTGTGCCCACGCGCGCACGTGGCCACCATGGACGCGCTCGCGCCGGATGCCTTCGACGCCACCATGCACCTGGTGCGGGAGACGGTCACCCGGCTGCGCGGCGTGCTCTCGGCCGATGGCTTCAACGTGGGCATGAACCTGGGCAGCGCAGCGGGCGCCGGCATCGCCGAGCACATGCACGGGCACGTCGTGCCTCGCTGGTTCGGTGACACCAACTTCATGCCGGTGCTGGCCGACGTCCGGGTCATGCCGGAGTACCTCGACCAGACCTACGCGCATCTGCTGCCGGCGTTCGCCGACCTGGACCAGGCGTCATGAGCCCGAGCCTCCGTCGCAAGTTGTTCTACGCCTTCTGGGCGGCGCTCATCGTCTCGGTGGTCTACGTCGGCCGCGAGGTGATGCTGCCGTTCGTGCTCGCGTTGGTGGTCGCGTACGTGCTCACGCCGGCGGTGGCGTGGGTGGAGAAGAAGAAGGTCCCGCGGGCCGGCGCCATCGTCCTCGTG
>JABFRG010000647.1 GCA_013141295.1 Polyangiaceae bacterium | reverse complement strand
ACTATCCCGCGAGCGCTCGCCCGATAGTGTGGGGGCGCTTGGGCGCGCGCTCGCGGGATAGTGTGGGGGCGCTTGGGCGCGCGCTCGCGAGATAGTGTGGGGGCGCTTGGGCGCGCGGTTGGGGTAGCGGGACCGTGAGAGCTGTCGACGTGGGGCGCAGAGTGTGGTTATTTGGGTGAGACTCGTGAGCGAAGAGCGACCTCAGCAAGCCGGAACCGTCGCGTCCATCGCGCTGCTCCTTTTTGGAGGGCTGTCGGCGTTTGCGCTCGTGGTTTGGTTTCGGACCAGCGCGGAACCGCTGAGCTGGAAGGCGATGTTGACGGGCGTGGTCGCGCTCGGGTCGTTCGGCGCCAGTGCCATGCTGTGGACTTCACCCAAGCGGGTGGCTGCCGTGCTCGGGCTGGTGCTGATGCTCGCGTCGTTGGCGCGCGTCGGGGCGCCCGCCGATTGGACCGGGTACAGCTTCGTGCTGGTGGCCATCACCGCCGTGCTCATGATGCCGGTGGTTCACGCAGCGCTGGTTCTCCGGAGCTCCTGATCGCCCGTGGAACGGGTCTCCCTTCCCCCGCCCTCGCTTCGGCCCGGCGCGACGGTAATGCCACTCGACGACCGCCCGAGCACGCTCTCGGTAGACGTGGTGGTCATCGGCGGCGGCGTCAACGGCACGGGCGTGGCCCGGGATCTCGCGCTGCGCGGGCTCTCGGTGGCGCTGTTCGAGCGCAACGATCTGGCGTTCGGCGCCAGCGGCAACTCCAGCGGCATGATTCACGGTGGCGCGCGGTACCTGACGCAGAACCCCAACGTCACCGCCGAGTCCTGCCGTGACTCCGGATACATCCAGCAGATCGCGCCGTTCCTCCTGCACCGGATCCCCTTCCTCGTCCCGGTGAAGGCCGGCGCCAAGGGGCGCGTGCTCATCGAGCTCATCGACGCCTTCTTCGAGCTCTACGACCGCTACCAGCCGCTCAAGCGCGGCGAGCGTCATACCCGGCTCTCGGCCCAGGATCTCGCGAAGCTCGAGCCAGGCCTTCGGGGTTCGCTGGTGGGCGGCGTCACGTTCGACGAGTGGGGCGTGGATGGTTCGCGCCTTTGCGTGCTCAACGCCCTCGATGCCAAGGAGCGCGGCGCCAAGGTCTTCGTGCACACCAGCGTCGAGAGCATTCACAAACGTCCGGCGGGCATGGCGGGAGCCGGACGCTACCTGGTGGTGGCGCGGAACCTCCTGGATGGCGGCATCGAGCGCGCCGAAGCAAAAGTGGTGGTGAACGCCAGCGGCGCCTGGGGCCCGCTCACCGCAGCCCTCGGTCACGTGGCATCGTCTCGGGTGCGTGTGCGGCCGGGCAAGGGCGTGCACGTGGCGTTCGATCGCCGGCTCTCCAACTACGCCATCATGGCCGAGAGCATCGACGGCCGGCAGATCTTCCTCGAGCCGTGGCAGAACATGAGCGTCATCGGCACCACCGACGACGACTACTACGGCGACCTCGACGACGTGTGCGCCACCAGCGACGAGGTCCGGTACCTGGTGCAAGGAATCGCCCGGGTTTTCCCCGAGATCCGCACCGCCCGCGCGATCGGCACCTGGGCCGGCGTGCGGCCCACGCTCCACACCTACGGGCCCCTCGAGGACAAGCTCTCGCGCGAGCACATGATCGTCGACCACGCCGAGGACGGCGCGCCGGACATCTACAGCATGATCGGCGGCAAGCTGGCGAGCTACCGGTCCTTCTCACAGGAGATGAGCGATCGCATCGCCCGTGATCTGGCCCCGTCGCGCCACTGCACCACCCACGAGCGGACGCTGCCGGGTGGCGATCGTCCGCTGGACCCGCTCTTGCTCGCGGAGAGCCACGAGCTCACCCCGGTGGCCGCACGGCGCCTGGTGTTTCGCCACGGGAGCCGCGCCGAGGCCATCCTCGGACGCATCGCCGCGCGGCCGCGCGAATGCACGGTGGTGTGCCCGTGCGAGCCGGTGCTCGAGGCCGAGGTGCGTCACGTGGTGCGCGAAGAAGATGCCTTCACCGTCGACGACGTGGCGCGGCGCACGCGACTCGGCCTCGGCGCGTGCGGCGGCATGCGCTGCGCGGCCCGCTGCGGACAGATCATCGCCGAGGAGCGCGGACTGCCCCCGCAGGAAGGCCTGCGACAGGCGCGGCGCTTCCTCCACACCCAGGCCAAGCGGCGCGTGGCCGCCTTGAACCCCGACCAGGCCCGGCAAGAGTCGCTCGCGCTGCAGGTGATGGACGCCACGCTCGGTCGCGGGTCCCGCGAAGACGAGGACCGATGAAGATCGTCGTGGTCGGAGGCGGCATCGCCGGCACCGCGGCAGCCTACGCGGCGCGCAGCGCAGGTGCGGACGTCGTTTGGATCGTCGGCACCTCCGGCGCCACCGTCCTCGCACCCGGCGCCTTCGATCTCACGCCTTGGCAAGACCGGCCATCCCCCGAAGACCTCACGAGCGTGGCCAAGAGCCTCGTCACCGCGCTCGGATACGTGGCCGCGGATGGCCCGGCGTGGATCGCCACCAGCGTCGGCGTCGTTCGCCCCTGCCGCCTGCGCGACGCGGCGCTCCTCGACCTCGGCGTCCTTCCGCGCGGGGCGCGGATCGCCCTCCCTCGTGTGGTCCACGCGGAGTGGGACGCCGACGCGCTGGCGCGCACCCTGGGGTCGGACCCGTACGCGCTGGAACGCGGGCTGCGCTTCGAGGCGGTGGATGTTCCGATCCATCGATTCGGGGGCGAGCGCGACCTCCCCCACCTCGCGCTCGCCGCGCGGCACGACGCGGAAGGTCGCAGCGCCTGGCTGGCAGCTCGCCTTCGGGCGCACACGCCCGCGCCCGATGCGTGGCTCCTCCCTCCCTGGCTGGGAACCCGGCCGGAGACCGTCGCGCGGATCCGCGGAGCCGTCGGCGCTCCGCTGGGTGAGGCCATTTCACTCCCGCCTTCGCCTTCCGGCGCGCGCTTTCGCCAGGCGCGCGACGCGCTATTTCCCGCGCGTGTGGAAGGTTTCGTGAAGCGCGTCACCTCCGAGCTACGGGTCGACACCGAGACCGGCGAGACCTTCGATGCCGATGCGGTGGTGCTCGCCACCGGCGGCATCGCGGTGGGTGGCGTGTACTATACACCGGCCGAGGCGACCCTCGCGGGCGAGCTCCCCACCACCGTGACGCCTGCCTTCGCCCTGGGAATCGACGCCGAGGTGACCCTGGGGGAGAGCGGTCGGCCGCTGCTCCAGCCGGGCTCCGCACAAGGGCCGCAGCCGGAGCATCTCGCTTGGCCCCATCGGCGCACGCCGGTGCTCGAACGCGTCGGCGTGCTCTCCGCGCAGGCGGGCATCTACCCCGCGGGCGATGTGGTCGCCGACGCCCCCCGGACCTGGCTGAGCGCCCTCGAATCGGGTCTCCGCGCCGGTGCCGCGGCCTGCGCCTTCGCCGCGCGGCTCAGCGAATCCCGCTGACGGCTCCGGGCGCTGCAGTGGTGTCGTTGGAGAGCGCGCTCCGCAAGATACACAGGCTGCCGCTGAACGACGTGAAGCCGTGGCAAGCGGAGTCGTGGTCGCAGGCGTACTCGCACATGCGCGCGCTCGAGGCGAAGAACGTGCTCATGATGGTGCCGCCGCCGAGGATGGTGTTGGGCAGCTTGAACGACGTCCCCACGTAGCTCATGGCATCGAGGATGAACTGCAGGTGCCAAGCGGTGCTGGTGTAGCTGTCGCGCCAGCCGAAGGGAATCCAGTCGGCCCCGGAGAGCACGCCGTGCACCTTGTTGCTGGAGAAGACCGGCCCGCCGGAGTCGCCCTTGTCGGTGCGATTGTCGTTCATGTAGAAGAACCCGCTGTTGGTGCTGCTGGAATAGAACGAGTTGGGCGCGGACCGAAGCTGCGCTGTGCTGTTGGCCAGGCCATCGTGCTGTCCACGCCCCACCTCGGTCGCGCCCACGTCCTCTCCCGCATAGCCGAGGGCGAGGTCGGCCTCGCGTGAGGTGGAGGGAATCGGCGCGGTCAGCGTCACCACCACGAAGTCGGCGAAGTTTCCGTTCGAGTCGTGGAGGTCGGAGCTCTCGGGAGTGACGAAATTCACCACCACACCCGGGCGCACGGTGGCCTGCGAGACGCCGACACCGACGAAGCCGGGAAACGTGATGGGGGGTCCGGAGGGCGTCACGCTCCCGTTGTAGAAGCGGACGCCGGTGATTCCCGGCTTGATACCGCAGTGGGCCGCGGTGAGCACGGTTCGGCGGCCGATGATGACGCCGGTGCACCCACGAAAGCTGGTGGTTCCCGGGATGGGCGTGTCGATGGCGACGGTGCGCTGCTGCAAGAAGACGCTGGCGAGCGAGCCGTTGGTGATGGGTTGTGCGGTGGAGCCGACGGCCGCGGGAGCCGGCTGGCCCGCGCCTTCACCTTCCAGAGACTCGGCGGTGGTGGAGGCGGCGCAGCCCGTGGCGAGGACCAGCGCGACGATGACGAAAGACGAAGCAGCAGCGGAAAGGCGCATGAGAAGTTCTCCAGGATGCGGTGGCCCACGACGACGCCGGGCAGTTCGTCTGCGCGGCGGTCGCGGCGTACCGCACGTCCGGAACATCGCACGCCCACCGCGGTAGTTCCGTGAGCGCCCGCTGAGCGTTTGCCGAGGCGCGAGCCTCACGTCGCTCCGGAGGCGCGAGCCTCACCGTCGCTCCGGAGGCGCGAGCCTCACGTCGCTCCGGAGGCGCGAGCCTCGCTCAGGGACACGTCTTGGCGTAGCTGGTGCGCTCGAAGGTCTGGGTGCCGTTCGTGACCCAGGGATTGGCTTCCGCGAAGGCCTGCCGGGCCCGCGCGCAATCCCCTGCTTTCACAAAGCACTCGGTCGCCTCGTCGCGAAAGCTGCGCGCGAGGTAGTCGGCCTCGTTGTCGTCGCCGTAGCCGCGGTCGCCCTTGAGTCGCGAGAGCTCGGCCTTGGCGCCATCGAAGATGGCCGCGCAGGCCGAGCTCTCGCGACTCAAG
>JABFRG010000705.1 GCA_013141295.1 Polyangiaceae bacterium | reverse complement strand
GGGACTCCAGGAGCCTCGGGAAGGACCCGAGCCTCTGGGCCGTAGCCTCGCACGCGCCGTCAGGACGGCGGCCGACCTGCAAAAGTAGTTGTCGTCGCCCTGCAGAAGTAGTTGTCGCTCATCAGTCTCAAGTTCGAGACTATGGAGGAGGGGCTCACCTTCTCCATTTCGCGAGGCACACGCGGAAACTATTCGATGTCCGGACTCGTGCGCGTTGAGCATCGACGCGGCGTGGAATTGCACTTCAGCTGGGGTCTGGACGAGTCGCAGGTTCGGGCGGCTCTCGCGTCGGCCCGCCGCGTGAGCGCGGTGCATCGGTCTCGCTAGCTCGCCTCTCTGAGGCTGTGCCTCTCCAGAAACGCATCGATGAGGCTAAGTAGCTGCCGTCTCTCGGATAGCGGTAGCTGTTGGCCTTCGGGGCGAGTGTACTATGGGCCACTGGCATGATGTACATGTATACTGCATGGTTCTGTAACCCTAGACTTCCGACTGACGACCAAGACCATGAGTGGCCCGCGTGCTTCCTTGTGGACGCGGTCGATGCTGGACGTGCCCAGCGTTGGGGTGACCTCTTGGCCCTCAGATGGGCCTCCAGGCAGGGCGAGCAGTTCCTTTGGTCAAAGGCGGAGCCCGTACCCCAGCCGGTGCCTAAAGAGCTTGAGCGGCTCCCTATTGTGCCGGACGGCCACGAGGCAACCGACAAAGAGATCGGGTGGTAGCGATGTGGGTAGGCAGTGCCGTCCACGGGTTGCTCCGCGCCAGTGGTCTGCAGCGACAATCCGGCCGTGGATACGCCGCAACTCAAGCAGCCGGTCGTTCGGGGCGCCTACAGCGGACATCGGCGGCGACGGATATGGTGACGAGCGTGGACCCCGGCCTGGAGGTTGTCGCCGGAGCCATCCCGCTTGCCATCAGGTCATCCGGCCGGGCCACGATCTGAACATGAAGCCGCAGAATGATACGCTGCCCTTTCAATGACAAGCCGGCGACCAGGATGATTGCGGAGTGGCGGGTGCTGCGGTCGAATACGCTGTTTGCCCCCAATGAAGTCCTCCTCCTCCCGGGCAGCGAGGGGATCCCCGACCTCGCTGGCGTCGCGTGGATACGGGCGGACGGGAAGCCGCCTCGCCTTACCCACGCGAAAGCGCTCGAGAGGGCCTGGCCGGAGGTCCACGTCCGATTTCCGCAGCTAGCGCCCTGTCTACTGGTTGCCCAGCCCTGGCAACCCAGCTCGGCCATGGCGCGGCACCGAGGGCTCTGGTCGAGCATCGAAGCGATGGGGCACGAGCTGCCTATGGGCCGAAGAGCTCCAACGCACGAGTCCCATGCGGATGGGAATCTGAGGCACGCCGGCGCACTCTGGGTCGACGTCGACGCCTTCGATTGCGAACGAGTGATGCAACTTCTTCACGCCGAGCCGATGTCACATCTGGTCGCGGTAGCGAGCGACTCCCGTCTCGTCGACGCACTGCTCCAGGGCGCGTCCACGAGAGGTCCAAGCCTGCGGGTCGTGGAACAAGTGGTACGCGGGGACGGCTTGGTCTTCTGGCCGCTCGGAGCATTCGACGACCACGAGGCGGGGGTCGCGGTGTTCGGCGGCTCTGCGATGATTGAGGCGTTGGCTGCCGGTCTGACATCGTAGGCGATGGGCCGCACGACCTGCATTCAATGCTCGTGCACGGGAGGCCCAACCATGGCACACATGACACAAGGACGGTGGGAACCCCATGACCCCAGACTTGGCATACCTGGTCGAGGCTGTTCGGAAGGCGTTCTCCCCGCTGCCTCCCAATGGATGGTTGCTCGGCTGGAACCGCGAGCGCTACTTCCGCGAATTCGCGCGCGCTGCAGCGCCAGCTCGCGCGACCAATCACACCAGCTTCGACTACGCGTTCTGCAACCACTTCGAAGCGGACCTGCGGGATTCCGGCGACGCTGAGTACCTGTCGCTCACCGTGCGTATCAGCTTCATCGCCGACGTCTATTCGATTCACTGGACGACCTATGGCGACGGAGGCAGGGTCGGGCGCGTGGTCCGCACACCCGGGACCGAAGCGGCCGTCGAGCTTCAGAAGCGTATCGAGCAATGGCTCCAAACGACCGCGCTTGCCCGGCTGCCGGATGAGTGGTTCGAGCTCCAGGTTTCAGGAGTACAGCTCGAGCTGGCAGGCGTCACAGGAGCTACCCTTGGAAAGTGTCTCTTCGATGACTACGAGAGCACGCCCGCAGACATCACCGAGGCGCTGCAGCGAGCCTTGGCTCGCCCGTGGTCCACGCTCGAAGTGAAGGACGTGCTCGAGCGACTCCAGGGGCTCGACTCCGGCTCGTCGTGGGACTGGGACTTCGACGCCGGTGAGGAGTGGGCGCGCGTCCTACGCGATGGGCGAGCATCGTTCTTCGTCTGGGCACGAGGATCCCTGGTCATCGCAGCCTCCTGGGCTCCACCGTGCTCGGAGCTCCTGGACGGGAGCAGGACGATCGTTCTTCGGGTGCCCGATATGGAAGCCTCGTGTCTGTCCGCCGATCGGGGCGCACTCGTGCGGTTCGCCGGACGCAAGATCTCCGAGGCGCTCGACGACCGATATTTTTCCGCGGACGATCTGGTGTGGGCCACGATCTGACGGCGGCTGGTGGCGCGGCGATTCACGAGGTACAGTCACGCTTTCGCGGCTGAAGGACGAATCCGAAGAACTGCGGGTGCTGGAGGTCCTGGCGGAGCCTCGGCGCAGGGCGAGACCCGTGCTACGCTACGTGGACCGTGAGCGCTCTCGCCAAACGCATTCTCGAAGAAGCCCGTGCTCTGTCGCCGGAGGAGCGGCGCTCCGTCGCGCTCGAGCTCCTTGAAGACGACGCCGATGACGGCACACCGGAAGAGATCGAGCAGGCCTGGACCGAGGAAGTGAAGCGTCGCGCGGAAGCCGCTCTTCGGGGCGAAGGCGAAACGCTCGATGCGGCGGAGCACCTGGCGAAGCTTCAAGCTCGCTTTGGATGACTACGCTACGTCCTGCTGCTTCACCGCCGTTCACCTGGGCGGACCGGTTCGACGATCGGCTGGAGTGATCGTTGGGGCCCGCGGCGGGCGAAAATCGACGTTTTCGCGCGTTGCAATCTTTTCATAATCGGCCCGCCGTACAAGAGTGGGCCGATGTTTTCCCTTTCGGAGCTGGAGGCGGCCCTGGCCATCGTCCGGCGCGCGTTCCCGGAGACCCTGTCTGCGGCGTGGCCGCTTCTGGCGGAGCGGACCGGGGCCGAGGTGTGGGTCAAGCACGAGAACCACACCCCCACCGGCGCGTTCAAGGTTCGCGGCGGTCTCACCTTCGTGGAGCGGCTGAAGCGCGAGCGCCCGAACGTGCGCGGCATCATCTGCGCCACCCGGGGCAACCATGGGTGGTCGCTGGCCTACGCAGCGCGCCGGGCGGGCCTCACCGTCACCATCGTGGTGCCGCACGGCAACAGCGTCGAGAAGAACGCGGCCATGCGCGCCAACGGCGCTCGCCTCATCAAGCACGGGGTGGACTTCGACGAGTCGCTGGCCCACGCGCGGGGCCTGGCCGAAGCCGAGGGTCTCGAGTTCGTGCCCTCGTTCCACGACGATCTGGTGGTGGGCGTCGCCACCTGGGCCTGCGAGCTCTTTCGCGCGGCCCCCAAGCTCGACGTGCTCTACGTGCCGGTGGGCCTCGGCTCGGGCATCTGCGGCGCCATTCACGCCCGCGACGTGCTGGGGCTCGACACCGAGATCGTCGGCGTCCAGAGCACCGGCGCACCGGCCTACGCGCTCTCGTTCGCAGCCAAGGAAGTGGTCGAGACCCCCACCGTCGACACCCACGCCGATGGCGTGGCGACCCGCAGGCCCGACCCCGCTGCGCTCGCCACCATCTTGAAGGGCGCCGCGCGCATGATCACGGTGGACGACGCCGAGGTCGCCCGCGCCATCCGCGCCTACTGGGCCGACACGCACAACCTCGCCGAGGGCGCCGGCGCCGCGCCCCTCGCGGCCTTGCTGCAGGAGCAAGACAAGGTGGCCGGCAAGCGCGTGGGGCTCGTGCTCTCCGGCGGCAACATCGATCTCGAGCTCTTCCGCCGCTGGGTCTCGGCCTAGCCTGGCCTCAGCCTGGCCTAGCTGCGCTTCCCGAGCGCGCCGCGCACCTCGGCGACGATGAAGTCCCAGACCGCATCGACCCGCGCAACGCCCCGCATGGTGCGATGCGCGACCAGCCACAGGTCGTCCACCGGCAACTGCGCCGCGCTCTCTTTCAAGCGCTTCGCGTAGCGCACCTTCTCGAGGCCGTAGGCGAGGGCGTACAGGTCCGGCACCAACGCGACGCCAGCCCCCGCACGAAGGGCGGCCATCTGCGATCCCGCGTGGCTGGTGCGAAGCGCGATCGGGGCCTTGCCCGCATGCTGCGCCTGCCATCGCGAGGGTGCGAAGGAACTTAGCTCACGGTCCCAGACGATCCAGGCCAGGTCCGTCCACGACTGTACGGTCCCCAGCTCCTTCACCAGCGCCGGAGACGCTGCCGGAATCCAGGCGGCCGACGCCACCTTGGTCATCACCAGCTCGGCCCCTTGCGGCTTGGTGGATCGCAGCGCGAGATCCGCTTCGTGTCGCGTCAGGTCCACGACCCGCGCCGAGCCATCGAGCTCCAGCGTGAGCCCCGGGTGTCGCGCACGCAGCCGCGCCACCGCCGGCGCCACGAAGGTCTCCATGATGCCCGGCGCCGCGCTCACCCGCACCACCCCTTCGGCGGTGGACTCCCTCCCGGAAGCATCGCGCGTGAGCCGAGCGTGCGCCGCCTCCATGGCCTCTGCCGACGGGAACAGGAGCTCCGCGGCTCGCTTGGGCAGGAGCCCCTCGCGGCTGCGGTCGAAGAGCTCCGCGCCCAGGGCAGCCTCGAGCGCGGTGAGGCGACGGCTCACGGTGGAGGTGTCGACGCCCAGGCGCGCCGCCGCGGCGCCCAGACTGCGCAAGCGAAAGGCAGCCAGGAA
>JABFRG010000988.1 GCA_013141295.1 Polyangiaceae bacterium | reverse complement strand
GCCGGTCACGTCGACGGGGATGCTGCGGCCGTCGTCGGCGGTCACCGTGACGGTGCCCTTGAGCTCGCCGGTGGCGCCATCGTGCGCGATGTTGCCGACGCCCGAGAGCACCCACTTCCCGCCCGTCTTCACCAGGCTGGAGCTGGCCGCCGGCAGCGTCACCACCCGGGGATCGGTGCAGCCGGTGGCGACGTTGCAACGGCGCACGGTGGTCTCGTAGGCGCCGGGGAACGTGAGACCGGGCTCCATCGACTGCGCGGTGCGGTCGACGATGTCTTGCTCGAGGAGCGGGGTACCGGTGCAGCCTGCAGGCAATCCGCCGGCCCGCGCCAGGTTCACGGTGAAGCTCGCGTTGCGGCGGCTGTATTCCCGGAACACGATGAAGTACTCCTGGGTCTTTTCGAGCTTCGCCTTCACCAGGCCGTCGACCGAGCTGGTGCCCGAGAGGATCGCCACGTATTGCGTTCCCCGCTTCTCCACCAGATAGGCGCGCGCCAGGCGATCGGCGGTGGTGGGCTTCACGGTGGCGACGAACTCGTCACCGGCGGTGCCGTTCCACTTCACCACGCCCCACGCGCTGGCCCGGGTGTAGGCGATGACCGGCGAGGTGTCGCCGTAGCTCAGGGAGGTGGCGGTGGTGAAAACGGCTGCCGGAAACTGCACGAGCTCGCTCTCGTCGTTCGAGAGATCCTCGTCGCTCGAGACCGAGCAAGCGCCCAAGGCCAGGGTGGAGAGAGCCAAGATTCCGAGAAGTTTTCGCGTGAGCATCGATTCTCCGGGGCAAGCTGGACCGCCGCACGATGTGGGGTCCTGCACGTCCTACGCAGACATGGTGCTCAACTTCCCTCCCTCCGAAGATTTTTTCACTCCCATCAAAATTCAGACACCAAGTGCCGCCTCCGGCGTGTCACCCGTTTGGGTGAAGAATAGGGGCAGCCGAGGGCCGTCCTACGGACGCACCACATCACGGAAGGACCTCCACGATGAAACGCACTTTGCTTGGCTCGCTCGCGCTTCCCCTCTTCGCCCTCGCCTGCGGGAGCTCCAGCCCCAACCCCGCCACCACCAACGACGGTGGCGTCGCCGGCAACGACGGAGGCCCCGAAGGCGGCTCCGCGACGGACGCGCCAGTCGTCGTCGACTGCCCGGCACCCACGTCCGGCCCCACCAAGCACAGCGGTGAAGTGACGGAGAACGAAGTGTGGACCGCCGCCGGCAGCCCCCACATCGTCGAGTACGACGTGAACGTGCGCGACGGGCACAAGCTCACCATCGAGCCCTGCGCTCGGGTGCAGTTCGCCAAGGAGAAGGGAATCCGCGTGGCCTACCCGCTCACGCCCAACACCGGCACGCTGGTGGCGGAAGGCACCGCAGCCCACCCCATCTGGTTCGAGCGCCAGGGCGCCGATGCGTGGTCGGGCATCTACATCGCCGCCCCCGGCACCGCACGGCTCGCCCACGTCGAGCTCAGCGGCGGTGGCGGTGGCATGGGCGACGGCGCTACCCTCGAAGTCATTGGCAACGGCGAGCTCCCGGCGGATCCGTCGCTCTTCGTGGACCACGTGACCATCAAGGGCTCCGCGGGCACGGGCCTGTGGGTACGCGGCGGCGCCACCTTCATCGCCGGCTCGAAGGACCTCACCATCAGCGGCTCCGGCAGCGACGACTCTCCGTTCCCGGCGGAGATCGACGAGCACTCCATGGACGCCTTCCCGACCGGCACGTACACCGGCAACAAGGTCGACGAGATCCTCCTGCGCACCACCGGCATCGGCGTGGCGGGTGCGGGGCTCACGGTGGACGCCACGCTTCACGAGCGCGGCGTCCCGTACCGGATGGGCAAGGAGCCCAACCAATCGTTCTACCTTGGCGGGAAGGACGGCGCACCGCTCGCCACCATGACCATCGAGCCCGGCGTCATCATGCGCTTCGTCAAGGGTGCGTCGCTCAATATCGAGAAGTTCACCGGCGTCTTCCCGGCACAGGCGGCGATTCGCGCCATCGGCACCGCGGCGAAGCCCATCGTATTCACTTCCGCCTCTCCCACCCCTGCGCCCGGCGACTGGATGGGCCTGTGGTTCGGCGGCGCCCTCTCGGCCCAGAACAAGCTCGACCACGTGCGCATCGAGTACGCCGGCGGCGAATGCTCGTGCATTCTCGCGACCTGCAACAACATCACCGAGAGCGAAGGCGCGGTCATCCTCACCAATCAGGCCCCGAGCGCCTTCATCACCAACACGGTGTTCAAGGCCAGCGCCCAGCACGCCATCACCGAAGGCTTCGAGGGAACGCCGGTGGACTTCCTGCCCACCAACACCTTCGAGAGCATCGGCGGCTGCCGGCAGACGCTCCCGCTCTTCGTCCGGCCGCTCTCCTGCGGGAACCCGGCGCCCTCCTGCAACTAGGCGATCAGCTCTCGGCGTTGCGGACGCGCGCCACGTTGCCACCGATGCCGCCGAGCTTCTCTTCGATGTGCTCGTAGCCGCGGTCGAGATGGTACACGCGGCGCACTTCCGTCTCGCCCTCGGCCACCAGGCCGGCGATGACCAGCGAGGCGCTGGCCCGCAGATCGGTCGCCATGACGCTTGCACCATACAACTTGTCCACGCCCTGCACGACCGCGGTGTTGCCGCGGAGCGCGATGCTGGCCCCCATGCGCTGCAGCTCCGGCACGTGCATGAAGCGGTTCTCGAAGATGGTCTCGGTGATGACGCTCTCGCCGCGGGCGATGCACATGAGCACCATGAGCTGCGCCTGCATGTCGGTGGGAAAGCCCGGATGCGGCGCGGTGGTGATGTTCACCGCGCGAATCGGGCCTTGCCGCCGGATGCGTAGGGCTTGCCCCTCGGACTCGATGTCCACGCCGGCGCTGCGCATCTTGGAGACCAGTGCCTCCATGTCGGAGAGCTCGGCGCCGTCGAGGATGACATCGCTGCCCTCGTGCATGGCCGCCGCCACCATGTAGGTGCCGGCCTCGATGCGGTCGGGGATGATCGCATGGTCGAACGGAGCGAGGGAACCGGGCTCCGCGCCCTTGATGTGGATGACGTCGGTGCCGGCGCCGTCCACCTCGCAGCCCATCTTGTTGAGGATGCGGCCCAGCTCTTCGACCTCCGGCTCGCGCGCGCAGTTGAGGAGCGTGCTGCGGCCCTTGGCCAGCGCCGCCGCCATCATGATGTTCTCGGTGCCGGTCACCGTCGGAAGGTCGAAGCACACCTCGGCGGCCTTGAGGCGGCCACCCCCGGAGGGGCCCTCGGCGATGACGTAGCCGCGGTCCAGGCGAATGGTGCAGCCCATGGCCTCGAGCGCCTTCAGGTGCTGATCGATGGGGCGCGCGCCGATGGCGCAGCCGCCGGGAAGCGAGACCTTGGCGCGGCCGAAGCGTGCCACCAGCGGCCCCAGCACCAGCACGCTGGCGCGCATTTGCTTCACCAGCTCGTAGGGCGCTTCCGGCCTTACGTCGGAGCCGGCGAGCACCCGCACCTCGGGCGCGTTCACTTCCACGTTGCGGCCCATGAAGCGCAGGAGCGCGGCGGTGGTGTCGATGTCGCGCAGCGCCGGCACGTTGCGCAGCCGGCTCTCACCGTCGGAGAGCAACGTGGCGCAGAGGATCGGCAGCGCGGCGTTCTTGGCGCCGCTCACGCGGACGCGGCCCCGCAGCGGCTGGTTGTTGCCCCGGATGAGGATCGCGTCCATGGCTACTTGCCTTCTTTCACGGTGGTGGAGACGCCGCCGATCTTCGCGGCCTTGGCGTGGGCAGCGCGCTCGCGGATGCGAGTCGCGTACCCTTCTTTGTTCTCTTGCTTGGTGCGAGATATGGCGAGCGCCCCGGCCGGCACGTCGCGGGTCACGGTGGTGCCGGTGGCGATGTACGCGCCCTTGCCCACGGTCACCGGGGCCACCAGGTGCGAGTCGCTGCCCACGAAGACCCCGTCCTCCAGCGTGGTGGTGTGCTTGCGCACGCCGTCGTAGTTGCAGAAGATGGTGCCGGCGCCGACGTTGACCCCTTCGCCGACGATGCCGTCGCCCAGGTACGCCAGGTGGTTGGCCTTGGAGCCGCGGCCGAGCGTCGT
The DNA here is from genome assembly GCA_013141295.1 of Polyangiaceae bacterium. Classification (GTDB taxonomy): domain Bacteria; phylum Myxococcota_A; class Polyangia; order Polyangiales; family Polyangiaceae; genus JABFRG01. Next base: position 920 of record JABFRG010000988.1, on the reverse strand, counting down.
CTTCTTGGTCTCCACGAAGTTCCCCACGTGCACGTCGGGCCCCAGCACCGAGTCGGGTCGCAGGTGCGAGAACGGGCCCACCTGCGCGCCTTGGCCGATGCGCGCGCTCTCGGCCACGGTGTAGGGCCGCAGCCGCGCCCCACTCTCCACCACCACGTGGGTGAGCACGCAGCCGACGTCGACGATGGCGCCGGCGCCGATGCGCGTCTCGCCGCGGAGCACCACACCGGCCTCCAGGGTGCTGTCGGGCATGACCTCGACGCCGTCGTCCACCCGCGCGCCGTCGCGGACGGTGACGCCGGAGAGGCGCAGGGTGCGATTGATGCGTGCATACATCACGCGTTCCGCCTGGGCCAGCTGCTCGCGATCGTTCACGCCCTCCATCACCTCGGCGCGCGAGGCCACCGCGACCACCCGACCGCCGCGGCTCGCGCCGTAGAAGACGATGTCGGTGAGGTAGTACTCGCCCTGGGCGTTGTTGGGGGTGAGGCTGCCCAGGGCGTCGCGCAGGAAGGCCAGCGACGCGCAGTAGATGCCCGGATTGATCTCGCGCACCGCGCGCTCCTCGTCGGAACGCGTGTCTTTCTGCTCGCGGATCGCCAGCACGTGCCCCTGGTCGTCGCGGAGGATCCGCCCGTACCCCTGGGGATTGGGCACCTCGCAGCTGGCGAGCGTCATGGCGACATCGGGGCCGAGGGCGGCCAGCACCGGCGCGAGATCCTCGGCGGTCACCAGCGGCGTGTCGCCGTTGAGCACCAGCACCCGGGCGGTCGTGTCGGAAGCCACCGCGACGCCCGCGCGGGCCGCGTCGCCGGTACCGGCTTGCTGCTCCTGCACGGCGATGCGCACCCGATCGCCGAAGGCCGCCACCAGGTACGCCGCCACTTCCGCGCGTCCGTGCCCCACCACCACGATGACCT
>JABFRG010000206.1 GCA_013141295.1 Polyangiaceae bacterium | reverse complement strand
GCTCGGTGGCGATGGCGGCGAAGGTCATGGCCACGCCCTGCTCGGTGTTCCACACCGGCCGGCCGGTGAGGCACTCGTAGGCCATGCAGCCGAGGGCCCAGAGGTCTGCGCGATGGTCGACGGACCCTTGGCCCTTCACCTGCTCCGGCGACATGTACGCGGGCGTTCCGAAGACGGCGCCCTCGCGGGTGAGACGGGCGGTCTTCTCGTCGCCGGCGTTCACCGGCGCGTAGAACTTGGCGAGGCCGAAGTCGAGGAGCTTGCAGTACTCCTGCCCGTCCTCACCGCGGAGGATGAAGATGTTCTCGGGCTTGAGATCCCGGTGCACGATGCCGATGGCGTGGGCCTTGATGAGGCCCTTGGCGCAGTCGGTGATGATCTTGGCGGTGGTCTTGGGGTCGATGATGCGGACCCGCGCCATCCGGTCGTAGAGCGACTCGCCCTCGAGCAGCTCCATGACGATGAACGGGCGACCGTCCTCGAGGCGGCCCGAGTCGTACACGTCGACGATGTGTGGGCTCTTCACGCTGGCGGCGGCGCGCGCCTCGCGGAAGAAGCGTTCGCTCACGATCTTCGACGCCGTCAGCTCGGCCGCGAGCACCTTGATGGCGACCTTCTTCGCCAACGACAGATGCTCTGCCTCGTAGACGGCAGCCATCCCGCCTCGACCGATCTCCCGGGAAACCTTGTATTTCCCGACCAGGATGGTCCCGACCGGAATCTTCGACTCGTTCTGGACGGCTGCCATTCAGCGGATGCTGCCTCTATACGACGATCTTACCGCGAACACTACGCCAAGAGCCACAAACGCTTTGATTCGGTCGGCTTTCCTTGGATTTGCGTCGCATTCTCCGAGGTCGCGCTCTCGGGGGCGCGGGAGGGCGTGGCGGTGTCGCTCATGTATGCACGAAAACCACACGGCGCGCATTGCGGGCGAACGGGGCATCGACTACCGCTTTTCCCATGAGCGACGCCTCGTTTTCGGCTCTCGGAGAGATCACCGCGGAGATCGCCCATGAGCTCCGGAACTCCATCCAGGTGATCGTCACCCATGCGTTCCTGGGTCGCCGCGACGTGGCGGCATCGGGCCCCCACCTGGCGAAGATCGAAGAGCAAGCGCGTCGGGCCCAGAGCATCATCGACGACGTGCTGCTCCTCGCCCGGGGTGACGCACCGAAGGAGACGTTTCCGCTGGCCGACGCCGTGAGCGCCGCGGCCCGCGCCTTCGAGGGGCGCGCGGAAGTATCGCTGAGCTTCGCGAGCGACCTCCGCGCGTCCGGGCATCCCGGGCTGCTCGAGCGCCTGTTCTCGGTGCTGGTGGAGAACGCGATTCACGCGCACGGGGGCACGCCGCACGTCGACGTGAGCGCGAGCGTGGCAGACGGCAGGCTCCGCATCGTGGTGTCCGACGACGGGCCCGGAATTCCCGAGGAGATGGTCCCCCGGATTTTCGAAGTGGGCGTCTCCGGCAAGAAGGGGGGCAGCGGTCTCGGTCTCGCGCTCGCCCATCGAATCGCCCGCGCGCACGGCGGCGACGTGCGCTACGTGGGGAGCGCGAGCGGCGCTCGCTTCGCCATCGAGCTCCCAACCTGACCCGAGCGGACACCGCACGCGCGGTCCGCGCATCTCACCTATCTACCCATGCTTCCTGTCGTTCTTCGTGGCGCCCACACGCACAACCTACGCGGCGTCGACCTCGACCTGAGGCCCGGCGAGTTCGTGGTCCTCACCGGCCCCAGCGGCGCGGGCAAGTCGTCGCTCGCGCTCGACACGCTCTACGCCGAAGGCCAGCGGCGCTTCGTCGAGAGCTTCAGCCCCTACGCGCGGCAGTTCCTCGAGCGGCTGGCGCGGCCTCCGGTCGATTTGCTCTCGCCCATCTCCGCCACCGTCGCCGTGGACCGACGCGCACCGGTCAAGTCGAGCCGCTCGACGCTCGCCACCATGGCCGATCTCGAGCCGTACGTGGCGGCGCTTTACGCCAAGGAGGCGGTCCCGGTCTGCCCCGACTGCCACGTCGACGCGAAGTTCGCCACGCCGCACGAAGCCGCCAAGCGCGTGGTGGGTGAAGCCTCCGGGACGCAGGCCGCGACGGCCCCGGCGACCGTCACGTACCCGCTCGGCAACCCCTCGCCGGAGGCGTTCCTCGAGCTCCGCGAAGGGCTGCTGAGGGAGGGCTATCGGCGCCTCTACGTGGGTGACGCGCTGGTGGACATCGACGCGGTGCGCCCGTCGGATGCGGGCGCGCAGGGCCTCGAGGTGGTGGTGGACCGGCTCTCCCTCGGCAAGAAGGACGAGCGGCGCCTGCAGCAGGCCCTCGAGACCGCATGGACCCACGGCCACGGGCGCGCCAAGCTGCGCTTCGCCGAAGGTGCGCCGTTGCAGGTGGGCCGCGGTCTTTCGTGCCCCCAGTGCGCCCGCGTGTTCGAGCCTCCGCGTCCGGGCTTCTTCTCCTACAACTCGCCGCTCGGAGCCTGCCAAGCCTGCCGTGGGTTCGGCCGGGTCATCGACGTCGATTGGGACAAGGTCATCCCCGACGGCAAGAAGACCCTGGCCCAGGGTGCCGTCAAGGCTTGGGCCGGCAAGAGCGCCGACTGGGAGCGGCGGGAGCTGAAGAAGTTCGCGGCCAAGCGTGGCATCCCCTTCGACGTGCCGTGGGACGCGCTGAGCGAGGTCCACCGGCGCATGGTCATCGACGGCGAGGGCGACTACGGCAAGGGCAAGTTCCCCGGCGTGCGCGCCTGGTTCAAGTGGCTCGAGACGCGCACCTACAAGATGCACGTGCGGGTGTTCCTGGCGCGTTACCGGGAGTACGTGCCGTGCGCCGAGTGTGGCGGCGCGCGGCTGGCGCGGGCGAGCCGCGCGTACCACGTGGCGGGCATCGATCTGCCGTCGTTTCACGGGCAATCGGTGGCCGAGGCGCTGCAAGTGCTCGGCAAGGTGCGGCCTCATGATCCGCAAGGTGCGCACGTGCTCGCAGAGCTCACCGCCCGCCTCTCGTACCTCGACGCGGTGGGCCTCTCGTACCTCACGCTCGACCGCCAGGCGCGAACCCTCTCGGGCGGCGAGGCGCAGCGGGCGGCGCTCACCACGGCGCTGGGATCGTCGCTCACGTCGACCTTGTTCGTCATCGACGAGCCCACCACTGGTCTCCACGCCGCCGACGTACCGCCGTTGGTGGACGCCATGCGGCGGCTTTCCGATGGCGGCAACACCGTCGTCGTCATCGAGCACGAGCGGGGCGTCATCGAGGCGGCCGATCGCGTGGTCGACATGGGCCCCGGCGCGGGCAAGCTGGGTGGAAGCATCGTCTTCGATGGCACGCCGGCCGAGCTCCGTCGCACCACGATCGAGAGCCCCACCGCCGCCGCGCTCTCGGAAGTACGCCGCCTGGGCACGCCGCGACCTTGGGAGCGCGCGCTCACCCTCGAAGGCATCGCCGCGCACAACGTTCGCATCGACGCGGTGGAGATCCCCCTCGGTGTGGTGTGCGCCATCGTCGGCGCCAGCGGCTCCGGCAAGAGCACCCTGGCCCGCGACGTGCTCTTCTCGGCGGTGGCGCGCGCCACCGGCGACACCTCGGTGCCGAAGCCGCTGGGCCTCCGTCGCATGAGCGAAGTGAAGGGCATCAAGTCGGCGACCCTGGTGGACCAGTCGCCGCTCGGGCGCACCGCCCGCGGAAACGCTGCAACTTACACGCATGGCTGGAACCGCTTCCGCGCCTTGTTCGCTGCCACTCCGGAGGCCCGAGCGGCGGGCCTCGAGGCGGCGCACTTCTCCTTCAACGTGGCGCCCAAGGACGGCCGCGGCCGCTGCGAAGCCTGCTCCGGCGAGGGTTTCGAGACGGTGGAGATGCAGTTCCTGGCAGACGTGCAGATCGAGTGCGCGAGCTGCCTCGGGCGCCGCTTCGGACCCGAAGTGCTCGAAGTGAAGGTGCACGGTTACGACGTGGCCGACGTGCTGGCCATGACCGTCACCGAGGCGCTGCGCATCTTCGATCCGCCGGACGCCCGTGACTACGTGCTGTTCCGCGCGCTCGATCCGGTGGTCCGGGTGGGGCTCGGGTACTTGCCCATGGGGCAGCCGCTCTCGACCCTCTCCGGCGGCGAGGCCCAGCGTCTCAAGCTGGCGCGCGCCCTCGGCGAGCCGGCCCGCGGTGCGCTCTTCGTCATCGACGAGCCCAGCGCCGGCCTCCATCCGCAAGACGTGGTACCGGTGGTGACGGCGCTCTCGGACCTGGTGACCGCCGGCGCGAGCGTGGTCATCGTGGAGCACGATCTCGACGTCATCGCCCAGAGCGACTGGGTGGTGGAGCTAGGCCCGGGTGCGGGCAAGGAGGGTGGCAAGCTGGTCTTCACCGGCACGCCCAATGAACTTTCGCGTGCGAAGACCAAGACCGGTGTCGCGCTCTCCGCGCACCTCGGCGGCAAGTCGGTCACCCCCCGGCGCGAGCCTGCACCTGCGCGCGAGCACGCGGACTCCATCGTGGTGCGCGGCGCCCGCGAGCACAACTTGCAGAACGTGAGCTGCACCATCCCCCGCGGCAAGCTCACGGTGGTGACCGGTCCCAGCGGCTCCGGCAAATCGTCGCTGGCCTTCGACGTCGTTTGCGCCGAAGGGCAGCGGCGCTTCATGGAGACGCTCACGCCCTACGCGCGGCAGTTTCTCCCGACCCTGCCGCGTCCGCAGGTGGACGCGGTGCTGGGCGTGGAGCCGGCCATCGCCCTCGAGCAGCGCACCGCGCGGGCGGGCGCCAACTCCACGGTGGCCACTGTCACCGAGATCGCCCACTTCTTGCGGCTGCTCTTCGCCAAGGTGGGCACCGTGCACTGCCCGCAGTGCGGAAAGCCCGTCAGCCCCATCGCCCCCAAGGATCTCTTCGCCCAGGTGACGCAGCGCAAGGGCGTGGTCACCGTGTACGCGCCGGCGATCCAGGAACGCAAGGGCACCCACCTCGACGTCTTCACCCAGGCCACGCGCCGGGGCGTCACCCACGCC
>JABFRG010000711.1 GCA_013141295.1 Polyangiaceae bacterium | reverse complement strand
CTCTGGTTCTTCGTGGCGAAGCGCGCCACACCGGGCCGCGCTTCGCCACGAAGAACCAGAGCGCGCCATGCGTGCCCGTGCACGCGAGCAGCACCCCCAGCACCAGCACCGAGAAGGCGCTCACGAGAGCGCCTCGTCCGGCACCGCGCGGGGGGCCCGGAGCACCTTCACCCAGCGCGCGATGCTCCCCACCAGCACCATGAGCAAGCACGCGAGGAGCAAGGTGGTGAGGGCGGCGTTCACGTAGCCCAGCGTACGCGTTGCCTTGTTCTGCGTCAGCGGCAGATACAGGAACAGCACGCTATGCACCGCGGCGGTGATGGTGGTGGTTCCCACGAAGACGAGCGGGAGCACCGTCACCAGCGCGTACACCCGCTTCTTCGCTTCGCGCAGCACGATGCTGGTCCCCACGCACAGCGCAGTGCACGCGAGGAGCTGGTTGGCCACGCCGAACATCGGCCAGATGGTCTGGATGTTCCCGGTGAGGATGAACGCGGTCCAGCCGCCGACGATGAGGGCGGTGGCGAGGATGGCCCCGGGGCGGCTCGTGGACTCGGCCCAGCTCGGACGAATGCGACCGAGGAAGTCCTGCATCAAGAAGCGGCCAATGCGCGTCCCGGTGTCGATGGTGGTGAGGACGAAGGGCGCCTCGAACATGATGGCGAAGTGGTACCAGTACGAGAGCAGCGTGTTCATGCCGGGGAGGCCCGAGAACACCCGCGCCATGCCGATGGCCAGCGAGACGCCTCCACCGGTGCGCGCCACCACCACCTCGTCGGCCTGCTTCTGCAGCCGGCCCAGATCTTTCACGTGAACGCCGAGCCGCACGAAGTCTGCGTCCTCGAGCGAGGTGGCGCGGGCCTCCGCCGGATCGGCGTGATAGCCCAGGGCCGCCAGCGACCGATTCGACAGCGCCAGCGCCTTGGAGAGCTTCACGCGCTTGCCCGAGAGCTCCGAGGGCGACTGGCCGTCGCGCAAGCCGAGGAGCGAACGATCGTGGGCATCGAGCACCACGCCCAGGGACGCCAGCTCTGCTTCGCTGCGCGCGAGCCCGGCCCCCTTGGTCGCTTCGGTGGCGACCACCGCGATCTCCGGATCGGTGTTGATGGCCACGTAGTCTTCCTGCGGCATCACGCAGGCGGCGATGAGCGCGGTGATGCCTACCAGACCCTCCATGAGCATCGCGCCGTAGCCGATGGGCCGGCAGTCGCGCTCCTTGTCGATCATCTTCGGCGTGGTGCCGCTGGCCACCAGCGCGTGGAATCCGCTGATGGCGCCGCAGGCGATGGTGATGAAGATGAAGGGGAAGAGAGGCCCCTTCACGATGGGCCCACCACCATGGATGTACTGGGTCACGCCCGGCATCTGGATGGTGGGGTTCACGATGAGCACCCCACCGACCAGGAGCGCGATGGTGCCGATCTTCATGTAGCTCGAGAGGTAGTCGCGGGGGCAGAGGAGCATCCACACCGGGAGCACGCTGGCGATGAAGCCATAGGCCGCCATGCCCAGCGTGAGCGCCTCGCGCGAGAGCTTGAGGTGCACCGCGAACGGGGAATCGCCGACCCATTTGCCCACCACCAAGGCGAGCAGGAGGAGCGCCACGCCCCCGATGGAGGCCTCGCGAATGCCCCGAGCCGAGCCCTTGCGCACCTTCTGGATGTAGAGCCCCATGGCGAGCGCGATGGGGATCGACGAGCTCACGGTGAAGACGCCCCAGGCGCTCTCGGCGAGCGCACCGACCACCACGTTGCCGAGCCCGGCCAGCGCGATGACCACGATGAAGAGAATGGCGACCGCCGTGATGCCGCCGAGCGTGGGTCCGAGCTCTTCGCGGGCGATCTCTGCGAGCGAGCGACCGCCGCGCCGGGTGCTGGCCACCAGGATGATGAAGTCGTGGACCGCGCCCGCCATGACGACGCCGAAGAGGATCCAGAAGAACCCGGGGAAGAACCCGAACTGCGCCGCCAGCACCGGTCCGATGAGGGGGCCGGCGCCGGTGATGGCCGCGAAGTGGTGCCCGAACAGCACGAAGCGGTTGGTCGGGTGGAAGTTCTCGCCATCCTCCAGGGTGTGGGCGGCGGTCTTCCGCTCGTCGTCCAGGCAGAGCACTTTGGCGGCCAGAAACGCCGAGTAGTAGCGATACGCGATGGCGAGCACCGCGAGCGCGCCGAGCATCCAGTAGGCGGCTTTCATGAAGGGCCCGCAGCCTACCACGCACCGTCGGCGCGCCGTACCGGTCCGGCGCATGACGCGACGCGGCTTACCGGCGGAGAGCGCGACGTCGACCGGTGCGCACGAGGACGAGGGTGCTGGCGACCACCGCGAACAGCATGGCTGCGCCGAAGGCTCCCACCGCACGGCGTACGGCGCTTCATAGAGCGCCCACTGGACTCCGTACACCAGCGCTGCCAGCACCCGACCATCGCCAGTGAGCGCTCGATCGAGTCGCCGGCGGAGGAGACCGATCGCCGCCGCGTCGTCGGAGCTGCGGCAAACCGCGCTCACAGTTGCTGCACGCCGTTCGCGGGGCGACGGTGGATGTAGAAGGTATCCCGCGAGTGGAGGACGAGCGCTACGCACAGGATGAGCGTCACCGAGGCCGCCACTGCTCGAGCAGATCGCCTGGACCTTCGAGCGCACGAGCCGTCATGACCGCCCATGGGCCGTCTCGCGAAGATCCGTTGAGCGCCTCAGCGAGGCCGGCGGGCCACGAACAGCTTGTAGTTGGAGCCGGTGCCCAGCGGCTTTTCCACCGAGTAGTAGAGGAGGCAGCCATCGCGGGTGACGAAGGTCGGTGCGTTGGTGAGGCCGGTCTGGCCCACCGCGGCGGCAGCGGGCTGCGACCAAGTACGGTTCGGTTCGTCGAAGACCGTGCGGAGGATGCCGCCGCTGCCGCGAAAGTAGAGCTCGCGTTCGTTGGCGATCACCACCGGGTTCGCGCCGAAGGAGAGCGTCGTGAGGCCGGGGAGCTCGGAGAGGCGCGCTTGGGCGAAGTCGTACTGGAAGAGCACGAACGTGGACCCGCCGTCGCCGCGAAGATGAGTGAAGTATGCACTCTTTCCACTGGCTGCGACGTACGGGCTGAACACCAGCTGCCCCGCGAGCAGCGCGGTGGGCGCGCCGAACGCGCCGGTGGGCGTGGTGCGGGTGGCGCGGAACCACGCGCCGCTCCGCTCGAAGTAGAGGGTGAGCTCGTCGTCCGGAAGCGTGGCGTGACGCTCGTCGACCGCGCCGTTCACCGCGCCCGGCAGCGGCACCGGCTTGCCGAACGGGAGATCGCGCTGGGCGCGGGTGGCCACGTAGAGGTCGGTCTTCCCCAGGCCACCCGGGCGCTCGCTCGCGAGATAGGCGGTGAGCTCGTCGGCGGAGAGGAACACGCTGGGCTCCGACGAGGGATCGTCGGGAGGGCTCAGATCGGCGAGCGGCACGCCGGGCTCGAAGGGCTTGGTGCGATCGCAGCGACCCGTCGCACCGGCATCGTCGGGAACAGGGCCGTCGGGCGCGCCGTCCGAGGCGCCCGCGTCGCTCCCCTCCGCCACGAACGGGGGCGTGCCCTTGTAGTCGGGCGAGCAGCCGGCCTCGGTGGCCAGCGCCGCGGCGAGGGCCAAGGCGACGCACGAGCAGGCTGTCGGTCGCCCCGCGCGCAGCGGTGTCGGTCGCATGGAGTGGGCTTAACCGGCCCACGACGAGGGCGCCACCAAAAACCGCCACGCCTACATGGTGCTCGCATAGGGCGTCGCGATGTCGCGCGAGAGACGGCTCGAGCTCGCGACGTGCCGCGAGGGCTGCGAGGCATCGCCGTGACTTTCACTCCGCACGCAACTTGCTTGGAGGCGCACATGCGGGTTCTCCAGAGGTGTGCGTGGGTGGCGGTCGTGGCGCAGGGCATAGCGTGCGGGGGCACCGATGGAGCGACGATATCGAGCCCGCCGGAGATCGGCCGCGACGCCTCCGTGAGCCCCCACGATGCAGGCGTTCTCGCCGATGGGAGCGTAGCGGACGAGCCCGATGCGCAGCCCACCGCAGAGGCCGGCGTCGATGCGGGACCGAGCGGGGGCACGCTCCGCGTGATGACCTACAACATCAAGGTCGCGTCGGAGTCGAACCTGGCCACCATCGCGCAGGTGATTCGCACCGAGAACCCGGATCTGGTGGGCCTCGAAGAGGTGGACGAGCTGGCCGATCGCAGCGGGAGCACCCACCAGACCGACGTGCTCTCCGCCGCGGCGGGCCTTCCGCATCGCTACTTCGGCGCCAACTTCCCCTTCGACGGCGGCTTCTATGGGCTGGCCGTCCTCTCCCGGTTTCCGCTGACGAACCCGCGGGTGATTCGCCTCGACGCACGCACCACGCGGGGCGACGGCTACGAGCCGCGCATCGCCGTGGCGGTCGACGTCGTCGCGTACGGCAAGCCGGTCACCTTCGTGGCCATGCACGCGAGCCTGCACGCGGAAGAGCGACCGGGAAATGCGCAGGCGGTGCTGACTGCGCTGGGAAGCGCGCGACGTCCGTCCATCGTGGTGGGCGACATGAACGAGACGCCGGGTAACGCCATCGGGGCTGCCTTCACCGGCGCCGGTTTCGTCGACGCGCATGCCCAGAAGACCGGCAATCCGCTGGAGGGCCTCACCTCGCCCGCGAGCTTGCCCATCAAGCGCATCGACTTCGTCTACAAGGACGCCGCCTTCGGTCCCACGCGCTACTCGTGGGTCCCCAGCACCACGGCGTCGGACCATCGACCGGTCATGGTGACCTTCGACACGCCAAGGTAGAAGGGTTCATCTCGAATCTTCATGCTCGGGGGCGCGCCAGTATCTGGAAGAAGCACGGGGTCATCCCGAGTCTCAACGCGGGGAGCGCGCCAGTGTCTCGAAGAAACAGGAAGGCTTTCGCCCGGCCGCGAGTGACTGCGTGGCCGTCGCTGGTGGCCCGCGCGCCGGTCGAAAGCCTTGTTGAACGAGCCCGAAGCGGCGTGCGAGGCGGTGCAGGTGGCG
>JABFRG010000707.1 GCA_013141295.1 Polyangiaceae bacterium | reverse complement strand
ATGTGGGGGATACGGCTAGAGTCTGCGAAAGTTCTGTACCTGGGGGCGAGAGGGCGCGTGGGGGCGCAGGGCGCGCTTCGCTTCGGAGGGCATGCGGGGAAACGGCATGAGGAGCGCCGTGCCGCCGCGACACGCGTGACGCGGTGGAGGCCCTCGGACGACGTCGCAAGCTCGCGACACGCCGCAGCTTCTCCGGGAGATCGCGGGGTCGCCGCGGCTGGCCCGGATCGTGCTGCTTCGAGCTTCTTGGATCACGTCATGGGCGAGGCCGCCACGCATTGCGAACACACGGTGAGAGGCTCGCGCCTCCGGCGCGACGGAAGCGGGTCGAGCTCATGACCCGCGCCGGCCATCCCGCTCGCACCGTGCTCGTGGTGGAGGACGATCCCATCATGGCCGCGCTCCATCAGCGCGTGTTCGAGAACGACGGGTGGGAAGTTCGGGTCGCCGATACCGTTCAGGCCGCTCTCGTGGCGATCGGCTCCGGGACCTGCTCGGTGGTGGTCTCCGACCTGCACTTGCCGGACGGCACCGGCCTCGACGTGCTGGCCGCAGTTCGCGAGCACGACCGGTTGATCCCGGTCATCTTCGTCACCGGCAGCCCGTCCGACGAGCTCGCCACCCGCGCCGCCCGCGAGGGTGCGCTCGCCTACCTCACCAAGCCCGTCGCTCGCGGCGCTCTGCTTCAGGCGGCGGAGCGGGGGCTGGCGATGGTGGCCGCGTCGCGCAAGCGCTGACGTCGTCAGAGGTTGGATCGGCGTCGGAACGGATAGATTAATCGTGCGCGGGCCCGTAGCCTCGCAACATGAGCATCGTGTCTTCTGCGCCGTCGCGGTTCACCCTGCTGGCCGTGGCGTGCATCGTTGCGTGGGGCGCCATCGGGAGCCTAGCCTGCTCCTCCAGCGATCCGGCGCCGGCTCGCGTCTGCACCCCGGGCAACAACGTCTTCTGCCGGTGCGTCGATCGCACCGAGGGGACCAAGCTCTGCAACGATACGGGAACCGGCTTCGCCACCAGCTGTCGCCTGGGTACCAATCTGCCTTGTCCCGAGGCGCCTGCCGACCCGCCCGCGCCGCCTCCCAACCAGGAAGAAGTGGCTGCCGCGTGCGACGGCTACACCCGGAGCGTGTGTGCCAACTTCCAGCGCTGCGCGCCGTTCATCCTCGAGTCGAGCTGGGGTGACGTCGACCTGTGTGCGCGCCGTGTGCGTGCACTATGCATTAATCGCTTCACCGGCGAGGGTTCGCGAACCACGCCGGCCGACGTGACGGCTTGCGCCAAGGACGCCCTCTCGTCGAGCTGCGTCGATTTTCTCGAGGGCGTCGAGCCAGCCTCGTGCCGCCAGCACCCCGGCGAGCGCGAGAACGGCAAGGCCTGCGGTAGCAATGCCCAGTGCCAAACCTTCGGGTGCGGTCACGTCGGCGACGCCGACTGCGGCGTGTGTCGCCCGCTCGGTGCGGAGAACGACGACTGCTCCGACAAGCGCTGCGCCCAGGGGCTGAGCTGCGTCCTCTCCAAGTGCACCAAGCTCGGGCGAGCCGGCGAGGCCTGCAAGGGCAGCAACGACTGCGCCGGCGATCTGGTGTGTAACGGCACCCAGTGCGTAGCTCCCCTGGCAGCGGGCGCCACCTGCGACCCCGCGCGCGATCTGTGTGGCTCGCTCTCCGGGCTCACCTGCGATGGCGCCACCAAGCGCTGCGTTCGCTTCAAGGTGGCCGCCTCCGGTAGCCCGTGCGGCGTGGTCAATGGCGTCATCACCTACTGCGCCTCCACCACCACCTGCATCGGCGGTTCGTGCGTCCCGGTGGCCACCGATGGCGCCGCTTGCAACGACACCACCGGTCCCGAGTGCCTTCCCCCGGCCAACTGCGTGGCTGGAAAGTGCGCGCTACCCTCGGTCGCCGCCTGCCAATAGGCCTAGGCCTGGCCTAGGCCTTCAAGCGGTGGATGACCTCGGCCACGCAGGCCGGCTTGCTCTGGCCTTCGATCTCCACGGTGACGCCGAAGATGGCTTCGGTGAATCCGTTGCCGACGTCCTTCACCTCGCCCAGCGCAAAGGCCACGCGGTAGCGATCACCCACGCCCAGCGGCGCCGGAAAGCGCACCTTGTTGGAGCCGTAGTTCACCACCAGGTCGAAGCCCCGCAGCTCCACCACCTCGAAGAAGGCGCCGGCGGTGAGCGAGAGCGAGAGATAGCCGTGGGCGATGGGACGCTTGAAGGGGCTCTCGCGGCGCGCGCGCTCCTCGTCCACGTGAATCCATTGATGGTCGCCGGTGGCGTCGGCGAAGGTCTTCACCTGGGCCATCTCCATGGTCTTCCACTCGCTCTGCCCCAGCGGCTTGCCGGCTCGTGCCCGCAGATCCTCGAGGCCGTCGATCGTCACCTTGCTCATCGCGCGTGCTCCTTTTTCCCGCATCTATAGTCGTCTCGCGGCTCGCTTGTCACGCGGGTGGACACCGCCGCAGAGGTAGATAACGTGCGGGCCCATGAGGAAGTCCGTTCGTGGAAGTGGCACGCCCCTGCGTGAAGAGCGCGCGGTGGTGCCGGTGCGCCCCGATGGCGGCGTGCGGCTCGCGGTGGTGGCCGACACCCACAGCGCGCCCCACGAAGAAGGTCTCAGGCACCTCGCGGCGCTGCGTCCCGACGCCATCGTGCACGGAGGCGACATCGGCGATCTGTCGGTCCTCGATGCCCTCGCCGAAATCGCGCCCACCCACGCGGTCCGCGGGAACATCGACACCCGCGCGGCGCAGATCCCCGACGTGCTCACCTTGGACCTGGAGAACGCCGGCGAGCGGGTGCTGCGCATCTTGCTCATGCACATCGCGGTGTTCGGGCCGCGGCTGCGGGCCGACGCCGTGCGCCTCGCCCAGCAGCACGGAGCCAACATGGTGGTATGCGGCCACTCGCACGTTCCCTTCATCGGTCGCGACAAGGGCCTCTCGATGTTCAACCCCGGGTCCATCGGCCCTCGGCGCTTCGGACTGCCCATCGTCTTCGGCGTCCTGGAGCTCGCCGACAACAAGCTGCGCATGCACCACGTGGACTGCGAGACCGGCCAGCGCTGGATGCCCTAGAGCACCGAACAGGTTGAAGACCGAGGATTTTCGGAGAGTTGCGAGCAGCGCAAGGCGCGACGACGACTCCTACTGCTGCTAGGCGAGGAGGAGCAACGCCGCGGTGCGAAGTAAATCTTCGAAAAGCCGACCGATTCAACCTGTTCGGTGCTCTAGGGGGTGTCTCTAGTTCTCCGACGCGCAGCCGAAGCTAGGGACACTCCCTAAACCTCGGCGCGCGAGGGGTCGAGGGCGCGCAGCGCCTCCACCAGCGCGTCGTAGACCACCGCCACCCGCGGCACCTTTCGCAGCGCGGCGCGGGTGACCACGAAGAGCTCCAGCGTGCCCAGGTCGGGCGCTTCCGGCAGGTCGAGGGCCGCGAGGTCGGGCAGCGCCAGCGTGAGGGCCCGCGGGGCCACCGCCACTCCGAGCCCCGCCCGCACCGCTGCCAGCTGCGTCTCCACACTCGAGCAAGCGAGGCGCGTGCGGCCGACACCGAGGCGGGCGAGCATGCGGCTCTCCGGCGTCTCCAGATCGTCTTTCACGTACGAGGTCCAGGGGAGCTCCCCGATGGATCGGCCGGCCCACCGCTTGCGCGCGCGCTTGGCCACCAGCACCGCCAGCGGCAGCCGGGCCACCCGTTGCCCCACCAGCTCGCCCCGTGCCGGCCGAAAGAAGCGCACGGATACGTCGGCTTCGTGGCGTGCGAGGTCGAGCACCTCGTCGCCGGTGCGCAGATCGATGGCGAGCTCCGGATGCGCGGCGAAGAGCCCGGGCAGGATGCGCGGCACCACCACGTGCTGGGCCAGCCCTTCGGTGAGGGCGATGCGCACCCGCCCGCGTGGCTCGGCTTCGGCGCGGCTCGCGGCGTCTTCCATGGCCAGCACGGCGCGCTCCACCGCCTGCGCGGCGTCGAGGAGCGCCTCCGCCTGCGGCGTTCTCCGCACGGTTCGCGGACCTCGCTCGAACAGCGGCTGCCCCAGCGCGTGCTCCAGCAGCGCGATGCGCCGACTCACCGTCGACTGGTCGGTGGCGAGAGCCCGCGCCGCCCCGGAGAAGCTGCCCTGCCGCACCACCGCCAGGAAGTAACGAACGTCTTCCCACTGGGTCAGCTTCTGCATCGCCTCGCGTGCCATGCAACTTTGCATAGCATGCATGGGTATTCTTGCCTGTAGCGGCGGCCGGGTCATGGTCATAGTCCAGGCATGCCCAACGCACTGGTGCTCCTCGGTCACGCCGACGCCTCGAGCTTCAACGCCGCCCTGGCGGAGGCCTACGCCGATGCCTTTCGCGCGGCCGGCGGCACCGCGACGCTGGTGCGCCTCGCGGACCTGGCGTTCGACCCGGTGCTGCGGCACGGTCACCATGAACCGCAGCCGCTGGAGCCGGACCTGGTGGCGCTCCGGGACGCCTTCGAGGCGGCCGACCACGTGGCCTGGTTCTTCCCCACCTACTGGGCGTCGCCGCCGGCCATCGTGCGCGCGGTGGTCGACCGCCTCTTCTTGCCGGGCTGGGCGTTTCGCTACGAGAAGGGAAGGCAGCTTCCGCTGGGCCTCCTGGCGGGCCGAAGCGCGCGCGTGGTGACCACCATGGACAGCCCCGGCTTCTGGTACGCGCTCTCGCACAACCGGGCGATTCACGGTGCGTTCGTCGCCGGCACCTTGCGCTTCGTGGGGTTCGCGCCGGTCCGCACCCGGGCCATCTACCGGCTCCGCGACCTCGATCGACCCGCGCGCGAGGCGCTGCTGCGCGAGATGGCCGCGCTCGCGCTCCTCGACCGGACCAAAGCGCCGCCATCGCGTCCATCGCGCCCGATGCTGGCCAGCGCCGGTTGAGTCAGGGGGCTTTGGGGGCCGTGGTCGCGGCAGGTGCGACCGGCGCGGTGGTGCTGGTCGGTGACGGCGCAGTCCGACCATTCTTGCCCTTGGTGCGGGCCGGCGC
>JABFRG010000507.1 GCA_013141295.1 Polyangiaceae bacterium | reverse complement strand
GCTACGCCGCGTCGGCGGTCTCCGCGCCCGTTTCGATCACCGCAAACCTCGTCGCCGCTCCGCGCGCTCGTTCGTGATCACGCCACTTCGTCATCTTCACGCGATTTGTGGCGATCGACGACACCCGGCTTGTCTGCATGCCAGTATCCTGCGAGCTCGCGGCGATCGAGACAGGTCTCCAGGAGCTTCGCGCGGACCTTGGGCTCCAGAGCGAGCGGGCTTCCGTCGTCTTCGAGAGCGACCGCCAGGTTGTCGAGGGTGAGGTCGTCGCCCTTGGGACGAACGCGAATCTGCAGAAACGTTCCCATGCCCCGGCCCAGGAACAGGCCTCCCCCTTCGCAGCGTTCGAACGAACCGCCCTCGCGCGGCGCCTCTGCGACGCACTTCGAGGCGCGCGCGTGAAACTCGTCGTACGGTGCGGTTCGACCGATGGCCTTTCCGCCCATGGAGATGCAGTCGTCGACCTGGCGAACGTCGTCGATCCAGACATCGACGACCTTACCCTGAAGGAGCGAAGCCTTCACCACGCCCACGGTGACCACGGCCGAGCGCGGTTCCTGGTCGATGGGCAACCCGAGCGCTTCCAGATCGCGCATCGTGTACCCGATCTCGATGCCGCCGATGCCGACCCCCGGCTCGATGGTGAGTGGGCAGATGGCGCGCTTGGCTGCCGGGTGCACGGGCCTCAGCTCCGCGAGGCGGGACTTGCCCGAACTCGGCGCCGCCGGAGCCGAAGATGCGGAGCTCGACGCCGTGGAAGCGGTGTCGCGGGGAGCGCCGGAGGGAGTGCACGAAGGGGCCAGGACGAGCAGACCGAAGAGCACGACGTTGCTACGCATGGGGATCCGACGCAGAGCGTCGGGAAACGGTCTATTGCTGGTGATGTGGCGGATTCTCTTGGGGAATCGAGAAGTCCTTCGGCTCGACTCCACCGCGCCGATAGTCCCGGCTGGCCGAGTAGACGTACTTGCGCGCGCGGTTGATGTGTCCCATCGGTTGATGCGCGGCAACGCCATGCCAGGGGCTGTACGAGAGCTGCTTGCAAAAGGCGTCGCGTTTCTCGTCGTCGATGCTCTGCGACGGAACGTCGATTCGCCCCACCGGGATCGGTGGAGAATCTGCTTCCGACCACTCGCGAGAGGCATCTTCGATGGGCGTTCGGAACGCGTCGGTCTGGAACTGAAGGTAGAAGTTGAAACAGAAGCCCTCCTTCGCCGCGGCGCGAAGGTCGTCTCTCAACCCATTCTCACCGCTGCCCTGCGGGTTTCGCTGGTGGGCTATGGAGCAAGGCTTGGCAAGGAACTTCACCGCTTGGTGCGAGCCCAGGTGGAAGGCTCCTCCGCTCCAGTACGTCTCCGCGACCGCGCTGGAAACCGGCAACGTCGAGAGCAGCGCGGGGCCGCCGTGCTTGGTGTGCGAAACCAGGAAGGCGACGCCGGCCGCCTTGCCACTCGCATTGGCCTGCGCGAACTTCATGAAGTCGAACCCGTCGCGCCCGACCGGGGTGGGAGAGTTGGTCATCAGGAAGTCCTGGGTCGCCTTCTCTTCGTCGATGAGCTTCGGGCCCGGTACACCCATGAGCTTCACGGCCATCCCGCGCGCGTCGAGCTCGTTGTCGGTTTGCCGCCAGCCCACGCCGTTGGAATAGCGAATCCACACCGGCCACGGTCCGGCGCCGTCGGCGAAGACGCCGAAGCGCGTGCGGGGGTCTCGATCCGGAAAGAGCTGGAACCAGCCCGTGACGCAGCCGTGCGCCTTGGCGTGAAAGCCGCGCTGGGTTTCTTGCGCGTTGTCCCGCGCTTGCGCTGCCTGCACTTCGTGAATCTGTCGAACGAAGGCCGTGAACGCCTGCCGCTCCTGCTCCGCGTTCCCGATGTAGTACTCGGTGTTGAGAGACTCGGCGCCCGCGGTCGGCGGCACCTGCGGCAAGCGCGGCGGGTCCAACGGTCGAACCTGCGCGACCGCGTCGGGAGCCTTCACCGCGGTTCGCGGTGCGCAAGCTGCAGAGCTGCAGAGAAGAACGAACGCGGAAAAACGGCGTGAGAACATTGCGCTCCGAGATTGCAGGTTGGTAGCGTTCCGAGTTGAACATGGCGCGCGCAAAACGTACGAACAAACGACTCGACTTTGCGCTCACCTTGGCCGGCCTCGGGCTCGTCCTTCACGGTACGCCCGCGTTCGCGCAGACCATGCCGCCGCCACCGGATCTGCCGCCGGTCGGGAGCGCGAAGGCCGCTTCCGGCAGAGTTGGCTTCGACGACGGCCTGTACGTGTCGACCGCGGACGACGCCCACCGGATCAGCGTCGGTGGGCGCCTGATGACGCGCTTTGCGGTGGCAAGGGAAGACGGCCTCGTCCAGAGTCGATTCTCGATTCCGACCGCCCGGGCGCGCATCAGCGGACACGTTTTCTCGACCAACGACTTCGTCATCAGCGGCGAGCTCGGCCGAGGTGCCTTCGAGCTGCGCGACGCGTATCTCGATCGCCCGATCTTCGGAGCGCGCCTTCGCCTGGGGCAGTTCAAGGTCCCGTATTCGCGTCAGCAACTCACCTCGTTGTCGCGCATGCAGTTCACCGAGCGCGCGCTCACCAATGCATTTTCGAACGCCGACCGCGATCTGGGCATTTCGCTCTATCATCGTCCGGAGCCGAAAAGTCGAGGGGTCGAATGGTACCTCGGCGTCTTCAACGGCGGCGGCGTGGCGCCCGCCCAGCTCGTGGACCACGCTCTTCCGCGGGTCGCCGCGCGTATCGGCTGGAGCAGCGCACGGGTGAATGGCTATGACGAGGCCGACTTCGACGGCGGACCGCTGCGAGTCGCGGCCGCGCTGGGCTACCTCGGCGACCTGACACCGACGGACGCGATGGTGCATCGATTCAACGTCGACGGGATACTGAAGTTCTACGGTACTTCGCTTTCCTGGGCTGCATATCTGAACAGTCGACCGAGCCCGGCCGAGACGCGCAAGCTCGCCATTGGTTACCACGCGCAGATAGGTCACTTCTTGGTGCCACGTCGGCTCGAATTCGGAGCGCGGTTCTCCCGCATCCCCGAAGCGCAGCGTGAGCGGCAGGAAGTGCTGGCCGTCATGAACATCTATGGCTTCGAGCACCGCCTCAAGTGGCAGGTCGAGGGCGGGACCTTCCGTACCCCTGGCTCCGACGTGCTCGACTGGCTACTTCGAATTCAGATGCAGGTCGTCATATAACTAGAGAACCGGCGACAGGAGCCGGGCGCCGGCTTCGCCCAGTTGCTGGTGCCAGGGGAGGCGAACGCGGCGGCTCCGCTTCACCTGCTCGGATTGCGTGAGGTCTTCCTCGAAGACCCGCGCGAGATCGTCGTTCATGGCGTTGCCGAAGGCGCAGACGCAGACCTCGAAGTTCAGGCGAAAGCTGCGGTTGTCGAGGTTGGCGGTGCCGATGATCGAGAGATCGTGGTCCACCAGCATGGTCTTGGCATGCAGCATGGTGGGCGTGTACTCGAAGACCTTGGCGCCGGAGTGCAATAGGTCTTCGTAGTAGCTGCGCGCGGCCAGCGTCACCAGGAGCGAGTCGCCGCGGCGCGGCACCAGCACCCGTACGTCGACTCCGCGCAGGGCGGCGGTGCATAGCGCAGTCAGAATTGCCTCGTCGGGCACGAAGTACGGCGTGGTGATCCACACGCGCTCGCGCGCGTTGGCGATGGCCGCAAAGTACGTATTGCGGATGGACTCGAAGTCGTGGTCGGGGCCCGAGGCCACTACCTGGGCAACGAGGGGCTCGTTGGGCTCTTGTTCCGGAAAGTACGCGGCGCCGTCGGGGAGCTCGCCGGTGGCGAAGATCCAGTCGTCGAAGAACGCCAGGGCCAACCAGCGCACGGCGTTGCCGACGATCTTCAGGTGGGTATCGCGCCAGGGCGGGTGCGCTTCTCGGAGCAGGTAGTCGTCGCACACGTTGATGCCGCCGGTGAAGCCGACGCGTCCATCGCAGACCACGATCTTCCGGTGATTGCGGAAGTTGATGGGGGCGTGCAGACGAGCGAAGAACACCGGGTTGAAGGTCGCGAAGCGCGCGCCCTTGGCGATGAGCGGCGCCAGGAACGCACCGCTGAGCGCGCTCGAGCCCACCGCGTCCACCAGGAGCCGCACCTCGACGCCGCGATCGCGGGCCCGCATGAGCGCGTCGCGAAACATGCCCGCCGCGTCGCCCGGCTCGAAGATGTAGTACTCCACGTGAACGTGGTGCTTCGCGCGGTCGATCTCTGCGCAGATCTCCGCGTAGCAGTGGTCGGCGTTGGTGAGCAGCGTCAGGCTCGTGCAGGTGGCGGGCGGCGCTTCACCGGTGCGGTACGCCAGCTTCATGAGCTGCTCGATCTCCAAGGCGAGCGGCTCACGCTGATGCGAGATAGCGGAGATGTCGACCTGCGCGCGCACGCGAGAGCGCGAGGTGAGGCGCCGACTGCGCTTGCGCCGGAGCCGGCGCGGCCCGAGAAAGAAGAACAGCACGAACCCCAGCAGCGGAAGGAACCCGAGCGCGAGGATCCACGCCAGGGTGGCCACCGGCGAGCGCTTCTCGAGCAGGATCCACACCGAGAGGATCACCACGTAGGCGATTTCGAGAAAGGAGAACGCGGTCCAGAACATGCGGCCCGCGCGAGCGTACCACGGTGATCACGGGGTTAGATCCATGGTCACCGGGCAGTGATCCGACACGTGCACGAACTCTTCGGGTTTGTCGCCGGGGTGGGGGAGGCACCGGAGCTCCGCGCAGTAGCCATGGACCCGCGCCGCCGACAGTCGCCCCGGCGTTGCCACCGCCTGGTCGAGGAGGCTCGGCACGAGTCGTTCGGCGGTGGGCTGGAAGTATTCGCTGCACGCGAGGTTCTGCGTGGTGAGGACGAGGTCGGCCTCCCGGGTTCGCTGCAGCAGCGCCGTGCGCTCGCCGTGGCGATCGTCGAGAAAGCCCGTGCTGTTCGCGTCGCCCAGGGCCACCACCGTGGCCCCGGGATCCTGCGCGCGGAGA
>JABFRG010000243.1 GCA_013141295.1 Polyangiaceae bacterium | reverse complement strand
CGCGGCGAACCAGCGTGCGCGGGCCGCGCACGAACTGCGAGCGATCGGCGAGCGCGCCGCGCACCTCGTCCTCGACGTAGGCCGGGTAGGTGCGGTAGTAGCGGCCGAGCTTCCAGAACGTGAGGAAGTAGGCGCTCCGCTCCATGTACTTCGGAAGGCAGGTGGTGCGGCGCCCGCCGAGCGCGCCGGCCCGCGCGGCCACGAGGACGCCGTGGCAGATGGCCGCCCAGGGCTTGCCCGAATCGGCGAAGGCCTTGACCTTCGCCTGGAGCACCTCGCTGCCGAGATACTGCCGCATGCCCGGCGCGTGACCTCCGGGCAGCACCATGGAGTCGAAGCTCGCGACGTCGAGGTCGCGCCAGGCGACGGTACGCGAGAACGCCGGGTCTTCGAGCATCTCCCGGTAGAACGCCTGCGGCTCGGGGGCGGCGCCGAGCTGGCCGAAGATGACGCCCGTGAGGAGGAGCGGATCGCACGCGGGTACGGTTCCCGCCTTTTCCGTGGCGAACACCACCTCGTGCCCGGCCTCCCGCAAGAGCTTCCACGGCACCGCGACCTCGGTCACGTCGAAGTCGTGGTCCGGGAGCGGGACGAGAACGCGGGCCACGCGTCAGTCCGCCACTTTGGTGAGCGAGAGGTAGCTCGAGCCGCCAAAGCCGGAGACGCTGGTGACGGAGACCACGGTGAAGGTCAGGCGGCCGTCGGTCACCCGCGCATCGCCTTCGCCCACCCGGGCCTCGAGCTTGCACTTGCCGAGCGTCGCCGAGGCACCCGAAGGCACGACGATGCGCGGGTTCACCGAGCCGCTGCTGCTGCCCGCCCGGTACTGGTACTCGAACGCAATACCGAAGGCGGTCTCGCCGCACTTCATGCCGAAGCGAATCTCGGTGTCGGTGATGCGAAGGCGGACCGCGGCGCTCTCGCTGGCGGTGCCCACCCACAGGCCGTTCAAGCTCTTGAGGTCCGTGGGGGGCGAGGTCTTCTCGGCGAAGAGCGCCTCCCAGGCCGGGTCGACCGCCGCGCCGCTGGAGGACGAGGACGAGGACGACGTCCCGTTCACGGTGCTCGACTGCGCGGAGCAGGCGGAAACCAGGGCGATACCCAGAAGGACGAGCGGAAGCCTTGACGAAAGCATGGCCCGCTCCATGACACTGGGGCGTGCTCCGGGCAACCGGTTTCCGGCGCCCGAAAGGCGGAGCGCAAATTCTTCCGCAAACGCAGCATTGAAACCTGGTGAAGTCGTGTGGTAAGCGCCGGCCCCAGAGACTGAAAAGGAGATCAGGGATATGTCCTCGCCTGCTGGCAAAATCGTGCAAGTCATCGGACCCGTCGTGGACGTCGAGTTCACCGCAGGGCAGCTCCCCAAGATCCTCAACGCGCTCAAGCTCACCAACCCGAGCATCTCGGCGGAAGCCGACAACCTCACCCTCGAGGTAGCGCAGCATCTCGGTGAGAACACCGTCCGCGCCATCGCCATGGACGCCACCGACGGTCTGGTGCGCGGCATGAGCGTGCGCGACACCGGCGCCCCCATCGCCATGCCGGTGGGCCCCGAGTGCCTCGGCCGCATTCTCAACGTCATCGGCTCGCCGGTGGACGAGAAGGGCCCGGTCAACGCCAAGAAGACCTCGCCGATTCACCGGCCCCCGCCCACGTTCCAGGAGCAGTCGACGAAGATCGAGATCTTCGAGACCGGCATCAAGGTCATCGACTTGCTCGCTCCCTACCGCAAGGGCGGCAAGATCGGCCTCTTCGGCGGCGCCGGCGTGGGCAAGACCGTGCTCATCCAGGAGCTCATCAACAACGTCGCCAAGGCGCACGGCGGTGTGTCGTGCTTCGCCGGCGTCGGCGAGCGCACCCGCGAAGGCAACGACCTCTTCCTGGAAATGAGCGAGTCGATGCTCGAGAGCGGGCAGCCCGTCATCTCGAAGACCGCCCTCATCTTCGGCCAGATGAACGAGCCCCCGGGAGCGCGCGCTCGCGTGGCCCTCTCGGCCCTCACCGTCGCCGAGTACTTCCGCGACGAAGAAGGCCAGGACGTGCTCCTGTTCGTCGACAACATCTTCCGCTTCACCCAGGCCGGCTCGGAAGTGTCCGCGCTCCTCGGCCGCATCCCCAGCGCCGTCGGGTACCAGCCCACGCTGTCGACGGAAATGGGCGCGCTCCAGGAGCGAATCACGTCCACCACCAAGGGATCCATCACCTCGGTGCAGGCCGTGTACGTGCCCGCCGACGACTTGACCGACCCGGCGCCGGCCACCACCTTCGCCCACCTCGACGCGACCACCGTGCTCAACCGCGACATCGCGGCGCTCGGGATCTTCCCCGCGGTGGACCCGCTCGACTCCACGTCCACCATGCTCGACCCGCAGATCATCGGGCAGGAGCACTACGACGTCGCCCGTCAGGTGCAGGGCACGCTGCAGAAGTACAAGGACCTCCAGGACATCATCGCCATCCTGGGCATGGACGAGCTCAGCGAGGACGACAAGCTCATCGTCGCCCGCGCCCGCAAGATCCAGCGCTTCCTCTCGCAGCCGTTCTTCGTGGCCGCCCAGTTCACGGGTCTCGTGGGCAAGTACGTGCCCCTGAAGGAGACCATCGTGGCCTTCCAGGAGATCCTCAGCGGCAAGCTGGACGAGCTCCCGGAGCAGGCCTTCTACCTCGTGGGCAACATCGAAGAGGCCAAGCAGAAGGCCCAAGAACTGACGAAGAAGTAGCCCCATGGCCGAAGGAAAGCTCGATCTCGAAATCGTCACGCCGAAGGGCCGCGCCCTCTCGGTGAGCGTCGACGAAGTCACGGCGCCCGGCGCCGCCGGCGAATTCGGCGTCATGCCCGGTCACGTTCCGCTGCTCGCGGCGCTCCGCACCGGCATCGTGAGCTACCGCAAGGGTCAGGACACCAAGCGCTTCGCGGTGGGCACCGGCTTCGCCGAGGCCAATGCCGAGAAGGTGCTCATCCTCACCGACGAGTTCGTCGAGCGCGATACCATCGACCCGGTGAAGGTCCGCAAGGACTTCACCGAGGCCGAGGCCGAGTTCGCCAAGCTCTCCGCGGAAGGGTTCGTCGAAGGCGAAGGCGTCGATGCTCGCCGCGAGCTCATCGTGCGCCTCAACTGGCTCGTCACCCAGCTCGAGCTGTGCGGTGAGGCTCCGGCCGCCACCGTGCGTCTGCTGGAAGAAGCCGGCGTCCGCGACACCCTCGACGTTCCGACCGAAGAGGCCGAGGCGAAGGAGTGAATCGCATCGTCTTTGCCGCGGGCGCCTTCGCGGCCGCGGCGCTTTCGGTGTACGTCACGTACGCGACGGTGGAGTCGAGCCCGGCCATCCCCCGGGCGAACCTGCCCGATTCCGGGCTCGACGCGGGCGACGCGGGTGCGAGCGCGCCAACGGCGGCCTCCAGCGCGCCGGAAGCGCAACCGGAGAGCGATGCCGGGCTCACCCTGCCCTCCCTCGGGAGCCTCGACGACGCATCGCTCGGGTCCCTGAGCTTCGACAGCGGGGCGCTCGTGGGTGGCCCGCGCTCGGTGCGCTTCGGGGTGGTGCTCGTGACGTTCGCGGGCGCCCAGGGTGCCGGCGACAAGGCCCGCTCCAAGGCCGCGGCGCAAGAGCTCGCGCAGAAGCTCGCCGAGGAAGCCAAGACCGACTTCCACGCGGCCGTGACGCACGGTGACTCCGGGTCCGCCGACGACATGGGCCGCATGCAGCGCGGGGTGCTCGAGGCTCCGTCCGAAGCCATCCTGTTCGGGCTGGCCACCGGCGCCACCAGCGATCCTTTCGAGACGCCGCGCGGGTTCTGGATCGTCAAGCGACTCGACTGAGGGCGCCGAGGCGGAGCGACCAAAGCCGCTGAAAAAAGGCGGGTTCCGAAGTTCCAACGGGGCGCGAAGTAGTGGTAGGCTGCCTGCCAACATGGCAACCATCGACATTTCGAAGTCTCACACGCTCCCCATGGATGAAGCCAAGAAGCGCGCCGAAGAGCTCGCCACGGGCATGCAGTCGAAGCTCGGCCTCGAGTGGAAGTGGGAGGGCGACAACATCGCATTCCACGCCCCGAGCGGCGCCGCCAAAGGCACCAAGGGCACCGTGTCGGTGACCTCCAGCGCCGTGCGCGTGGAAGTCGATCTGCCCTTCATGCTCCGCGTGATGAAGGGGACCATCGAAGACAAGATCAAAGAGAAGCTCGCGACGTTGGCCTGAAGCTCCGAGGTTATGCCCGCTCGCTCGAAAGAAGAATCGACGATGGTCGAAGTGGGCCCTTCGGAGGAGTCCGTCACGTCCGCCGTGGGTCGCCTCCGCACCGAGGTCGCGGAGGCCCACGAGCGCGGACGCCGCGCGCGTCTCCTCTACGAGATCGCCGAGCTGGAAGAAGGCTCGGGCGATCTCTCCGGCGCGGCCCGTGACTACCTGGCGGCGCACACCGAGAACGACGACTTCCGGGAGCCGCTCGAGGGGCTCGTGCGCCTCCTCGATCGACGACGCTCGCTGGGAAACGCCGCGAAGGTCCTCGATGCGCTCCAGCGCGCCGCAGTCTCCCCGGAGGAGCGCGCGCGGGCTGCGATTCTCCGCGCCGGCCTGCTGGAAGACCAGCAGAACGATGCGCAGGGTGCGCGAGCCGCCGCGCGCGAAGCCACGGAGACCGATGCCGGTCCGGGGGATGCTGCCACCGGCTGGCTCTACCTGGAGCTCCTTGCAGCCCGGCTCGACGTGCCGGCGGAGCGCCTCGAAGCGCTCCACGCCCGGGCCAAGCTCGCGGAGAGTGACGACTGGCGTGGCCTCTTGCTCATCGACGTCGCGCGGCTGGTCGCTGCGGATTCCGATATCGATCGCGCCATCGAGGTGCTCGACGAAGCGCGTGCGCTCCGGGGGCGCGCCTCCTTCGCCGCCGCCACTGCCCTCGAGGAAGTGTGCACGAGCGACCGCGTGGCAGATGCCAATGCGGTCCTTCGGCATCGGGCCGGCGCCCTCGAGAGCCAGGGCGACTTCATCGCCGAAGCGCTGAGCAGCGCCG
>JABFRG010000980.1 GCA_013141295.1 Polyangiaceae bacterium | reverse complement strand
GTCCGGTATCGAGCTCGCGAAGCCGAGCGCGGGTGCCTTCGAGCCAGGTCACGCGGCGTCCGTTCGGCGCCATGACGTGACGCGGGCTCCGCACGTCGTCCGGCGCACCGGCGTCGGGGCCGGGCCGTGAGAGCGCCGTGTGGCTCCTGGCTTTGGCATCGACCAGCATCACCGTACCCTTCTCGTCGACCCACAGCCCGGTGGCGCCATCGTTCGATAGCGCCATGCCCGTGAGGTTATCGACCAGGGCCGGCACGCGATAGTCGCCCTGGGTATCGGCGATGGCCCCGAACAGGATGGCGCGCCCATCGAAGGCGGCGAGATGCGCGCGATCGTCGGCGATGAGCACGTCTCCGAAGGGAACGGTGC
The DNA here is from genome assembly GCA_013141295.1 of Polyangiaceae bacterium. GTDB lineage: Bacteria > Myxococcota_A > Polyangia > Polyangiales > Polyangiaceae > JABFRG01. The sequence continues at coordinate 4,652 of JABFRG010000980.1, read as the reverse complement.
GGGCGCGTTGCCCGTTGCGTGTATCGACCACGTTTTGCCCCAGCACCACCCAGGGCAGCGCGTAGACGATGTCGGTGTGGGTGGCGTTGGGCCGGCCCAGGGTATCGTCGGTCTCGATGGCGCCGGCGTCGGGGGTGTCGGCCGCAGGGATGCGCACGCTGCGCTCGGCAACGGAGGTCGGCTCCGATTTCGCCACCGTCTTCGGCGGTGCGTCGCTTCCTCGGCATGCAGCGACCATGGAAAGCGCGAGCAACTGCGGAGCGAGGGACCGTCTCATCGGATACCCATCTTACGCCGGAGCCGCTGGGTCGCTTCCACTGCCCCGTTGGGTTATGCGAATGCGCTCGGCTGCTGGGACCGAGGGCGCTCGCTCTTGGCCGGCCGAGCCTTCGGCTTCTCCTGCGGAATTCCCAGGAGATCGCGGTTCCACCCGTTGAGGAACACGTCGTCCGGATCGGCGACGCGCCGCAGTGCCAGGAACGCCGGTAGATCGTGGCGCGCGGCCCACTCCGCGTGGTCGTCGAAGCAGTACTTGCCGGGGTGCGAGCGGCCGCCATAGGGGCGGGCTGCGTCGTGGAAGGCCCGCAGCAGCTCGTCACCGTGCTCGGTGCCGATGGTGAGCGTGTAGTTGACCATGGCCCAGAGCGCGGCCGGCTTCTCGTTGCCTGCGGCGTCGCGGTACGAGAGACCTTGCACCGCCAGCGTGGCCGGGCTCGGCTTCACGAAGCGCACGCCGATGGGCGAGGTGAGGGCCTTCTGCTCGCCCGTGAAGAGCCGGTTCGCGAGCGCCAGGCAGTCGTCGAGATAGGCGTCGAGGTGCTCCGCCGGGACGGCGATCTCCTGCACCTGGGTGCCCACGTAGTTCGCGGCGCCCATGTTGTAGACGCGATCGTAGAGGTTGGCGAACTGCTCGCGCAGGCGACCGATGAAGAAGTCGAGCACGCCGGGCACACGCTTCGGCATCCAGCGAAAGAGTCGCGTGAAGACCCGGCCCGGGTCGACGCCGAGCTTGTGGAGCAAGCCGAACACCCGCTCGTCGACGGTGCTGCGCGTCTTGCTCATGCGCGCCGGCCGGGGAACCACCGTGCGCGTCACCCGGGTGACCGGCGGCGCCGCGCTCTGGGACGCGAGGTTCAGGTAGTACTCGGCGCTGAGCGCGCGTTCGAACACGTTGCCGGGCGAGCCGAGGACCACCGCGCGCATCTCCTCGCGGGCCACCGAAAGGGTGATGGGCTCGCGCACCTCGTTCAGGTGGTAGAGCGGCGCCACTTCCACCAGGTACGAGAAGGCCACGCCCATGGTGCCGTAGCTGGTGCGGGCGGCGTGGAAGAGCGCGTCGTGCTGCACCAGGAGCCAGCCGCGATGCTCCTCGCTCTGGTCGAAGAGGCGCGGATCGGTGGGCCCCTGCTCGGGCTCGAGGCGCACCTTCACGCCCTGCCATACGAGGTCGAGGCTCCGCACGCTGTCGCACATGGGACCGAAGTAGATGCTCGAGCCGTGGGTGCCGGTGCTGAACGCGCCACCCACCCGCTCGCCGCCGTAGCCGCCCATCGTCTGGAGGGCGAGGCCACGCTCGATGAGGGCTTCGTTGAACGCCCAGATGGTGCATCCTGCACCGACCCGCACGAGCCTACGGGTTGCTCGTACGGCCTCGGTGCTCTCGGCCACCGCCGGCCGCTCGGCGGGACCACGAAGGTTCGCGCGCAAGGTCGGCTCCGCGTCGGAGAAGCCCACCAAGCCGTCGGTGAGGAGCGCGATGCCGGTGGTCTCCGGGCACGCCGCCTTCGACCAGGTGCAGAGCGAGCCCATGGGCTTTATGGGGAGCCCGCGCTGGGTCGCGAAGGAGACCACCTCGGCGAGCTCCGCCGCCGATCGCGGACGGGCCCACAGCGCCGGCGCTGGCGAGAACGTCTTGCCGAAGCTCTGCCGGAACGCCTCGGGGCCTTCGCCGAGGAGGATGCCGCGCTCGCGCAGGTCCGCCTCGCGCACCTCGGGTAGCTTCGCACGCCGGGCCGCGATTGCGGCTTCGATGCCCTCCAACGTCGTTTCGTTCACCGAGAAGCTCCTTGGGAAGACCGCTTCCGAACACCCGGATGCGCGCGGCCTCGAACAACCCGATGATAGCGCGCATACGCCCGACTTCCGACTCGGGTTCGCGGTCGACCGACCGATCGCCCGAGGCGGGAACGCCATCGCGCTCCGGCTCCGCGGCGGAGCCGCCGCAGGGCGGACGCCTCGGATTTCGAAACGTCGCCGCACCACACAGGTCTGGGCGAATCCATCGGCGACGGGTATTCTCTCCCGATGGCGACCTGCGCCGTCTGCAAGAAGAACATCCAGCTCCGACCCGAGAACGCCTTCGCGCCCTTTTGCAGCGCTCGGTGCAGACAGGTCGACCTCGGCAAGTGGCTCAACGAGGAGTACCGGATTCCCTCGGGACCGGAGGAGGAAGAGGATCCGCAGGTCGACCTCAACGGCACCAACGAGGAACGAGATTAAATGCGCCTTCGATGCCTTTCCGCGGCCACCGCCGCGTTCTTGCTTCCCACCTTGATCGCCGGCGTCTCCGCGGCGCAGCTCGCTCCGCCCGCGCCCCTCGGAGGTGGTACCGGGACGCCGCCCGGCTCCGATGGCACCCCGGCGCCCATGAACAACAACCCGCCGCCCAACGATCCGAACGCCGCCGGCGCGACCGCGGGCACCGGTACCGGCGCCGAGCCGCAGAACCTCAAGGACGCCGAGAAGGAAGACAACGGCCGCAACTTCGAGCTGTTCTGGGCGCAGGCCGAGGCGGGGCTCTCGTACATGAACCTCGCGTCGTTCTCGCAGGAGAGCTTGGCCATCGAGAAGAAGAGCGCCTTCGGCGGCGTCTTCGGTCTCAGCGCCGGCGTGCGCTTCTTGCTCTTCACCCTCGGCGCGCGCATCCGCATGCACCAGCTGTCGGTCTTCAGCCTCTGGCAGATCAACGGCGTGCTCGGCATGCAGATCCCCGCCGGCTCCTGGGACATCGGCTTCGGACTCCACGGCGGCTATTCCTTCGTGGGCCGAATCTCCGGCGACGCCTTCAGCACCAGCGCGCCCAACGCGTCCAGCGACGTCAGCGTCCGCGGGTTCAACCTCGGCCTCGGAGCCTCCCTCGACTACTACCTGACGCCGCTCTTCTCCATCGGCGCCGGGATCACCGGCGAAGCGCTCTTCTTGAAGCGTCCCCCGCTCACCATCCCCGCCGACGTCCCGGCCGATCAGCGGGCGCAGCTGGAACAGAGCGATCTCTACAAGAACTCCGGTACCAGCGCGGGCATCGGCGTGGCCGGGGGGCTGCGGCTCGGGCTCCACCTGGGCATCTGAGCTGAGCCCGCGGGCCCAGGTCTGGCTCTGCCGCGGCGTGGCTGCCGCATGGTGCGTCACCGCATGTGTCCACGCGTCGGCGCTGCTGCGGCCGGCCGCCGACGACGCCTCGCCGCCCTGGCGCCACGGGCTCTTTCTCGGCATCAACCTCCTCTTCGCCGGGCTCTACACCTGGCGGCCGTGGTGGCTCCCGTACGCGTTCGCGCTGCTCGCTGCCCAGCAGATCTGGAGCCACGGTCACGATCTCGCAGCGGCCCACGCGGCCGGCATTTGGGACGTCTCGAGCCTGGTGGTGTTGCTCTCGATCCCACTATTCGCCTGGGTTGCATGGGTGGCGCGGCGGCCTCGCCGCTGATCGCCGCTGCGAGAACCGGTAAACCCTCGCCGCCTTTGGTATGCTCCCGCGGTGCTTGCCGTCCTGAGGTGGACCCTACCGGCGCTGGTGCCGGCGCTGCTCTTGCTCGTGTTGGTGTACTTCTCCGACAAGAACAAGGAGCCGCTGCGCATCGTCCTCGGGACGTTCGCGCTGGGCGCGCTGTTCGGCGTGGTGGCGTTCTTCATCGAACGCCGGGCGTCCTCCTGGACCGGCCTCGACGATATCGACGGCCCTGCCGGCAATGCGGGCTCGCTGGTGTTCCTCTTCGCGCTGGTGGCGCCGCTCCGGGAGGCCTCCAAGGTGGCCGCTACGTGGCCGGCCTTCCGTTCGCGTCACTTCGACGAGCCCTACGACGGCGTGGTGTACTCCTCGGCGGCGGCGCTGGGCTTCGCCACCGTGGAGAGCGGCTGGCTGCTCAAGCTGCATCCGACCGGCGGAATGTGGGTGCTCCGGGCGCTCCTGGGGCTCCCTGCGAACGTGTTCTTCGCGGCGGCCTGGGGCTATGCGCTGGGGCGCGCCAAGCAGAAGCACGATCCCGGGCCGGTCTTTCCCGCCTCGTGGGTCCTCGCCACTGCGGCCCATGGCCTCTACATCCATCTTCTCTACGGTCGCGGCGAGACCACCGCCCTGGCCACGTTGCCGCTGCTCCTCGCCATGGCGGCCATAGCTGCCGCGGCGGCCCGCGATCTTCGGCGCCGGGAGGGCGGGTCCCGCAACGAAGGCCTGGAGCGCATCAGTCGCATCTCCCAGGGGCGTCTCTCCGCGGTGCCGTCGTTCCAGGCGGTCCGGGCGGCGCTCCGGAAGTCCGACCAACCGATCCGCCTCCGCTGGGTGATCTTCGGCGCCCTGGTGATGGTGGGGAGCATGCTGTTGGGCTTCGGCAGCGCGGTAGCCTTCGGCCACTGGGCCCACGTCGACTTCTCGGTGG
>JABFRG010000035.1 GCA_013141295.1 Polyangiaceae bacterium | reverse complement strand
TCCTTCGGCGTCGGCCGCCGACGCCGAAGGAAGCGTCCGGCGCGCCGCTGGGGCCGATGCGCGCCACCACGAACTGCGGAGCGCTTCCGACGATGGGATCTTCCGCGAGCAGGAGGCCGGTCCCGTGGGGCACCATCGCGCGCACCGCTTCGGTGGATGCGTCGTTGAGGATCTTGACGCCACCGACGCCGAACGACGGGTCGAGGGCGCTTGCATAGCGGGCGAGGCCCACGTCGTTTCCGGCGGTCGCGCCGTGCGTGGTGCCGCCGATGGTCACGGTGTTCCCCACCGCTGCGGCCGCATAGGCGTGGGTGCTGTCGACGCCGCCGAGGGTGCTGGTGGCGGATCCGGCGACGCCGAACGAGGTATCCGCGCTGCCGTCGGTGCCGGAGAAGCGCCCGACTGCGGCGAGGCACGTGATGTCGCCGCCGGTGCACTTGTCGCCGGCGGCGACGAGGGCGCCACTCGCCAGCACCCGAAGCGCGCGCACGAAGCTGAAGGAGCTCGCCAGCGCGATGCCGCCGGTGCCGAACGACGGGTCGAGAGCGCCGTCCGCCAGGAGCCGGATCAAGAAGCCGCTCCGCTTCAGGTTGTCCTCGCGCCAGTAGCCGCCCCCGAGGACGATGCGACCGTCCGGCTGCACCAGCACCGCCTCCACCGACTCCGCGCCGCCCAGCGGCTTGGTGAAGTCGTACTTGAACACGCCGGCGGTCGCGAAGGTGGGGTCGAGCTTGCCGTCGCTGCCGAAGCGCGCGACCCACACGTCGTGGTTGTTCATGGCGAGATCGTAGGTCTCGCCCACCGCGACGATCTTGTCGCCCGGCTGGATGGCGAGGGCGCGAATCTGCACGTCGAGTGTCGGTGCAGAATACACAGATGACCCCAGGCACCCGAACCACACGTCGATGTCGCCGGCCTTGGGCGGCGGGTGGCCGATGGGCTGCGGCACGGGAATACAGGGCGAGATGGGTCCCGGGCTCGGCCCCGGCGCGGCGGCTCGCACCGAACCGCCGGCGAGGCCCAGCGCCAGCAACATCGCACTACCCAGCGCAGCCCGGCGCAACCCAGCTCGAATCGTCATGCTCCGGTGGTAGCACGGACCCACCGGGAGCGGGCGCTTCCGGGCGCACTGCTCATGCAACGCTCACCACGACCTTGCCGAAGTTCTTGCCGGCCAGGAGGTCGATGAGCCCTTGCGGCGCGTTCTCGAGCCCGGCCACCACGTGCTCCTTGAACTTCACCGCGCCGCTCGCCACCCATGGCGTCATGGCCGCGAGGAACTCCGGCATGCGCGCGCCGTAGTCCTGGCCGATGATGAATCCCTGCATGCGCAGTCGCTTCCGGAGGATGGCGCCGAGAATGAGCGGACTGCGGTCGGGCCCCTCCGGGAGCCGCTCGGCGTTGTAGCTGGAGATGAGCCCGCAGACCGGCACCCGCGCCCGGGTGTTGAGCAGGGGGAGCACCGCGGCGAAGACCTTGCCGCCCACGTTCTCGAAGTACACGTCGATGCCCTTGTCGCACGCCGCCGCCAGACGGGCGCCGAGATCGTCCGCGTAGTGGTCGAGGCACGCGTCGAAGCCGAGCTCCTTGGTGGCGTAGGCGCACTTGTCGGCGCCGCCCGCGATGCCCACCACGCGGCATCCCTTGAGCTTGGCGATCTGCCCCACCGCGCTGCCCACCGCGCCGGTGGCCGCCGCCACCACCACCGTCTCGCCAGGCTGCGGCTGCCCGATGTCGAGCAGGCCCATGTACGCGGTGAAGCCCGGCATGCCCAGCACGCCCAGCGCGAGCGAAGGCTTGGCCATCCCCGCGTCGAGCACCTGCAGGCCACGGCCGTCGGACACCGCGTAGTCCTGCCATCCGGAGTACGCCACCACCAGCGCGCCTTCCGGGATCGCCGCGTTGCGCGACGCCTGCACGCGCGCGACGGTCGCGCCGACCATCACCTCACCGACCCCCACCGGCGGGGCGTACGAAGGCGCATCGCTCATGCGCCCGCGCATGTACGGGTCGAGCGAGAGCCAGACCGTGCGGAGCAGGACCTGGCCCTCGGAGAGAGCCGGAATGGCCTCCTCTTCGATGCGAAAGGAGTCTTGGGTGGGCGCCCCCTTGGGGCGGGAGGCCAGGACGACTTTGCGATTCTTATCGGCGGTTTGCGGCATGGGCCCAGGATACCACCGGGTACCACCAGGCGCGCCCGAAGACCGCCCCCACGAAAAGCGACCGGGCCCTGACGGATTCGCGGAGCCCGTCACAAGACCACGTCGATGGACCTCCCCACCGCCGCCAGCGCCGAAAGCTCCGCATCCAACGCACGCCAGGAAGAAGCCCGGGTGGCAGCCGAGGTGGGCTCTGCCCGCGCGCGCCGCACGCTGCCGCTCCTCGACCGCGTGTCGGTGGCCAGTCCCTGCCCCGCCCGCTGGGAGGAGATGACGGGCACCGACCAGGCTCGCTTCTGCGGCGAGTGCAAGAAGAACGTCTACAACCTCAGCGCCATGACGCGCGATCAGGCCGAGGCTTTCCTCTCCCAGGCGGAGTCCCCGTGCGTGCGCTTCTACCAGCGGACCGACGGCACCATCATCACGTCCGACTGCCCGGTGGGCATCGGCCGCAAGCGGCGACGCACCTGGTTCGCATCCATGGCCGCCACCGCGGTGGCCGCTCTCGCGGGTCTGGGCTTCGTCGCCACCCGACGCGTGCGTCAGGGCGAGATGGCCATGACCGGCGTCGTCGCGATGCCGGAGCCTTCGCAGCGCGTGACCGCCGGCCTGGCGACCTTCACGCCCGACGTGCCGACGGACGTGCCGACGGCGACGCCGAGCGCGAGCATCGCGCCGCGCCCTCACGTGCAGAAGCGCGGACGCTGAAGCGCCTCAGGGGCTGGTGAGGATGAGCGCCGTCTTGGTGGCGTCGCCGGTGAAGCTCACCTTGTAGGTCTTGTCGCCCTTCTTGGCTTCGAGACGAATCGCTCGCCCCGACGGAGAGGGATCGTCCTTCACGAGCGTCCAGCCACCTTGCTTGAGCGCGTCCTTCACTTCGGTGACCACGACGTCGCGACCACGCGGGACCTGGTAGACGGAGATCTTCCCGCCACCGCCCGGTGCCGCCGAAGGCGCTCCGGCATCCTTGGGAAGGGGAAAGTCGGCGCTGCCCTTGGCGGTGTCGGTGCCGGGGTTGGCGCTGGGCACGGTACTGGGCACGGACGACGGGAGCGCCGCCACGCCGGTCCCCACCGCCGCAGTCGCCGAGGTGGGCACGTCGGTGGAAGAGGTTGTGGGAATTGCGCTCGGCGTCGTCTCCGGCACCAGGGCGGGCGGCGGCGAGCCCCCACCGCAGGCGACGAGACAACCGAGAACGACCAAAGCTGGAAGGGATCGGATCATGGACGGGGAACGTATCCGACTCGCCCGGCTTACAGGCGGCCGGGCGTGTATGCTCCAGCCACCATGCGCGCCATGACCATTCACGAGTACGGCGGGCCCGAGGTCTTTCGTCTCGAAGAGCTGCCCAAACCCACGCCGGGCCCCCGCGACATCCTGGTGCGGGTCTGCGCGGCGGCGGTGAACCCGGTGGACTGGAAGGTGCGGAGCGGCGGCCAGCGGAACATCATCCGCCTGCGCTTTCCCTGGGTGCTGGGGCTCGACGTCTCCGGCGTGGTCGAGGCGGTGGGGGCCGAGGTCACGCGCTTTCGGGTGGGCGACGAGGTGTGGTCGTCGCCGACGCATCGGCGTCCCGGCAGCTACGCCGAGTACATGTGCATCGCCGAGGACGAGGCCGCCAAGAAGCCGAAGAACCTCTCCCACGACGAGGCCGCCTCGATTCCGTTGGTGGGCCTCACCGCCTACCAGTGCGTGGTCGAAAAGGGGCGGCTCACGCGCGGGCAAACCCTCCTGGTGCACGCGGGCTCCGGCGGCGTCGGCGCGTTCGCCATCCAGCTGGGCAAGCACCTGGGCGCCCACGTGGTCACCACCTGCAGCGGCAAGAACGCCGACTTCGTGCGCGACCTGGGGGCCGAGCGCGTGGTCGACTACACCAAAGAGTCGTTCGCCGACGTGCTCGAGAACGTCGACGTCATCCTCGACTCCATGGGCGAGCCGGCGTTCGACGGCAACCTTAAGGTGATTCGCAAGGGCGGGCGCATCTCCAACATCACCGTCGACGTCCCCGCCCAGGTCGCGCGCTACGGCGCCTTCTTCAGCCTGTTCACGCTGGCCTGGACCATGATCTGGATGCACTTGTGGCCGCTGCTGAAGAAGGGCGTGCACCTGCGGCACGTCATCAAGCGCTGCGACGGGCGTCAGCTGGAGATCATCGCCTCGCTGGTGGAAGCCGGGGTGATCCGGCCAGTGGTGGAGCGGGTGTTCCCGCTGGATCACGTGGCCGAGGCACATCGCGTGAGCGAGACCCACCGCGCTCGCGGCAAGCTGGTGCTCCACGTAGCCGACTGAGTCAATCGACGCAGCAGAAGTGTCGGGAGCTGCCGCCGGTCTGGTTCGCGGCCCGGGTGCAGGAAGGATCGGGCGCGCAGGGCTCGCCCTGATCCGTAGCGCAGGCCGCCATGTTCTCGCCGGAAGCGCAGCGACCGCCGCTCTCCGGCAGCGTGATGCACGCGGCAGCTACGCAGGTGGCCCCGTCGGCGCCGGCATCGACGGCGGCGGCATCGAGAGAGGCCGGAGCATCGGAGGCCGCATCGGAAACCGACGCGTCGCTCGACGCCACCGTGGGGGCGGGACTCGAGGGTGAGCTGGAGCACCCTACCGCGGACATCGCGACAACCATGCAGACTACATATTCATGACGCATCGAAGGGCTCCTGCGCGCGGGCGTCGCGCGGCGAACGGGACGCCTCCTTCTTGCGCCGAACGGAGCGGCGTTGCTCCTTAATGCCCCTTCATTGGTAGGATCTTTGTTCTATAGCGATTCCGATCCCTTGGAACTCGCTGCACATTTGTAGGTGCAAGATGCATTGAAGGTCGCCTAAGGCGGGGTTGCTGACCAACCACCTCAGGAGGACCTTCAATGCAGGGGAAAAGTGC
>JABFRG010000061.1 GCA_013141295.1 Polyangiaceae bacterium | reverse complement strand
CTACTACGTCGACAACAACAGCCGACCGGCCGGTGGCGGAAGGGTGGGGCTCGGGTTTCGCTTGGGCCCCCGGAGCGAGCTCACCTTCGGGGCCAGCGGCATCTATGGCACCTACGACCACGACAACGATCTCGAGTATCTCATCTTCGGTGGCGACGCGGCGCTGCGGCTCGGACGCACCAACGTGCGCGCCGAGTTTCTCTTGCGGCGTCAGACCTTCGACGGGAGCAACCCGCAGCGCTTTCGCTACGCCCTGGTGGACCGTTTCTTCACCAAGCAGGGGGCGCTGCTGGAGCTGGAGCAGCCCATCTTCCCCGGCTTCGAGCTCTTGGCTCGCCTCGACTGGATGGAGCGAAAGGGCAACGTGCTCACCGGCAGCACACTGGCCGCCGAGAGCAACATCGTGCGCGCCACGCTCGGCACCTCCATCGACGTCGAGCGCGGCTTCCGCATCAAGCTCTCCGGCGAGTACTGGCGCTTCGTCCCCGGCGACCCCACCAGCGCCATCAGCTTCCACATCGGCGCCACCGGCGCGCTGTAGATGATCGCTACCCCTTCTTGCCGGAGGCCCGGAGCTCGGCGAAGAATCGCTTGAGGCGCTCGGCGCACTCCACCTCGAGGACGCCTGCGGTGACCGCGAAGCGATGGTTCAGCGCCGGCGTGCGACCGATGCCGAAGAGCGTATCGACGGCTCCTGCCTTGGGATCGCTGCAGCCATACACCACGCGCCCCACCCGTCCCAGCACCAGCGCGCCCGCGCACATGGGGCATGGCTCCAGCGTGACGTAGGCCGTGAGCCGGTCGAGACGAAACGTTCCGAGGGCCTCGGAAGCTGCGCGAATGGCGAACATCTCGGCGTGCGCGGTGGGGTCCTTGGAGGCCTCACGAAGGTTCGAGCCGCGGCTCACGATGACCCCTTCCGGGTCGACCATCACGCAGCCCACCGGCACTTCGCGAATGGCGTACGCGCGGTCGGCCTCGGCCAGCGCCGCACGCATGAACGTTTCGTCGCGCTCCCGTTGCTCGGGGCTCTGCACTTCGGCGTTTTCGGCGGGGTCGCGCTCGGTCCCTTGCTTCGGTTCCACGACTGTCACCGCGCTCCTCGAGAGGAGCTGCCCCTCGGCAACCGAGGGGAGGGATGAAGCGCGCCCGGAAAGATTCGAACTTTCGACACCTGGCTTCGTAGGCCAGTGCTCTATCCAGCTGAGCTACGGGCGCCTGAAAACTGGCGCATGTCTACCCGCTTGGACCTTTGGGTGTCAACCATCCCGTGAAGGAATCCGATGCGAGGTGTATCCTGAGAAGGGCGACACCGCACGACAACGTGTGCCACGCCTCGCAAATAGGTAAGGGTTCGAGCCACTCCATGACTGCAATGTCGGTCGCGGTTTCGCGCGACCGCCGCAACGCGCCGGATTTACTGAAGCGCAGCCTGCGGCACGGATCCTGTATTAGGCCAGTCCCGAGCGGGTCCCTTCCCGCCGAGTTTTACTTGAGCTGCGGGCTGCAGTTCGCTTGATTCCGGTACCTTCGCTTAGCGCTTCCCTTCCCTGCTTCCCTCGCTTCCCTACCCTACTTATCCCCGGACTTAGCGTTAGCCCAATAGCCTCGTTTTCGTGGCGCACCCCGAAAGGCGGTGCGCCACTGTGCTTTGTGGCATGATCCAAACCGTGAAGGCCGGCCATTTCTTCCCCGTTCTGCTGGCGGGCCTCTGGGCCTCGATGGCGTGTGGCGACGTCAACGCCGCCGGTCCGCCCCCGGCCGCCCCTCGGGCGGCAGCAAGCTCGAGCGCGAGCGTAACCCCGGCAGGCGTGGGCGGCGTGGCTCCCCCGCGGCTGGGCGACGAAGAGGCCCCCGGTTGGATGGGCATCGCCATGGACCGAGCCGACGGCGGCATCCGCGTGAAGCGGGTGGTCCGGGGCTCGCCGGCCCAGAAGGGTGGCCTCCGGGAAGGCGACCTCATCGAGGCGGTGAACGGTGCAGCCTACAAGGAGCCCAACGCGCTGAGCCGCGCCATCGCGCTCCTGGGCGCCGGCGCCACCGCGACGCTCTCGGTGCGACGCGAGAGCGGCCCCGCCACCATGGCGGTCATCCTCGAGTCTCGGCCCGACCCCGACGAGCTCATGCGCCGGGAGTACGTGGGCACCTTCGCGCCCGCCTGGAACGACGTGACCCCGGTGGCCGGCGCGCCGAAGAGCCTCGCCGAGCTCAAGGGCAAGGTGGTGGTGGTCGACTTCTGGGCCACCTGGTGCGGGCCCTGCCGCTACACGCTCCCGCGCCTCAACGATCTGCACGCGCGACTCGGCCCGCAGGGTCTCTCGGTGGTGGGCATCAGCACCGAGGAGCCGGAGCGAGTGGCGACCTTCGCGGCCAAGGCCGGCATCGCCTACCCCATCGTGCTCGACGGCAACGCGGCGACCTCCAAGGCCTACAGCGTGATCTCCCTGCCCACGCTCTTCGTGCTGGATCGCAAGGGCGTGGTGCGCGAAGTGTTCATCGGCATCCCGGCCCCCGGCGCGCTGGAGAAGCGCGTGGGTGAGCTGCTCAAAGAGCCCGCCGAGCCGGCGGTGCCCCGCCCCTCGCCCTGATCATGGATCCGCGCACGGCGACGCGGCTCACCGACGAGCTCTTGTGGTCGCTGCGGCGCGCCGGGCTCGTCATCTCCACCGCGCAGGCCATCGAGGCGGCGCGGGCCCTCACGCTGGTGCCGTGGGATGCGCACTCGGTCCGAGAGGCGCTGGCCGCGGTGGTGGTGGTGCGGCGCGACGATCGCGCGACCTTCGACCGTACCTTCGAGGCCTTCTTCTCCGGACGCACCCAGCCGCGCTCGCTCTGGGAGCGCCTGGAGAAGAAGGGTGTGAGCGCAGCGGAGCTCGGGTTCTTGCAAGAGCTGCTCGCGCCCGGCGACGGCGTCGCACTCCTCGAACGGGGCGCCGACTTCGATCACGCGCTGGGCCAGGCGGCGCGCGGCCTCCTCGGCCACAAGAACCCCCTGCAACTTGGATTCTACACGCATCGCATGCTGGCCCGACTGGGCCACCCGCACCTGCGGCCGGAGCTGGCGCGGCTGCGCATGGTGCTGGTCGATGCCTACGGTGAGGAGCGTGCCGACGCGCTGGTGGCGCTCCTCCAAGGCGAAGCGCTGGAGACCGAGCGCGCGGTGCGGGCTCACGTGGAGCAAGCGATGCGCACCGAGGCATCGGGCGAGAGCGTGGGCGAGAAGGACTGCGGCGAGCTCGACCCGCGGGAGCTCGTACGCGTGCGGGCTGCGGTGCGCGAGCTGGGTCACAAACTGGTGGCCGGCCTGCGGGTGCGGCAGCGGGCGGGAAAGCGCCGCCGCATCGATCTGCGACGCACGTTGCGGGCCTCGCTGGCCACCGGCGGCGTGCCGGTGCGCCTCCACTTTCGCGCGCGCAGGCAGGATCGCCCGCGCCTGTTCGTGCTCTGCGACATCAGCGACTCGGTGCGGGCTGCCGCGCGCTTCCTGCTGGAGCTCACCTACGCGGCGCAAGACCTGTGGGACGACACCCGCTCCTTCGTGTTCGTGAGCGAGCTCGGCGAGACGACGCAGCTCTTCCGTGAGCGGCCGGTGCGCGAGGCGCTGGAGAGCGCGTTCTCCGGCGAGGTGGTGCCGACCTCGCACCTCTCCAACTACGGACGCGTGCTCCGCGCCTTCGAGGAGCGGGTGGGCGCGTCGGTGGACCGTCGGAGCACCGTTCTCGTGCTCGGCGACGGTCGCAGCAACTACAACGACGACGGCGCCGAGGTGCTGGCGCGTCTTCGCGCCCGGGCAAGGCACGTGTTCTTCTTCGCCACCGACCACCGGGAGCGCTGGGGGGTGGGCGACAGCGCGCTCCGCAACTACCAGGCGGTGGTCACGCGGATGTTCGAGACCACCTGCCTGGAAGAGCTGGAGACCGCTGCCCGCACCTTCACGCGTCGCTGAGCGGAGACTCCACGCGCAGGACTTGCGCGGACCGAATTGCGCGGAGTCGCTCCACCCGCGCGCGACCTGCGTGTAGCCTCGCTCGGAGAGCGATGCCGCGAAGCGCACACGACGAGCACGCACCGCACGGCAGCGTGGTGGCCCTCACGATCGGCGCCATGGGCGTGGTCTACGGGGACATCGGCACGTCGCCGCTCTACGCGGTGAACGAGGTCTTCTTCGGACGCAGCGCCATCGCGACCTCGAAAGAGAACGTGGTCGGGTGCATTTCCCTCGTTCTCTGGACCATCACTCTGGTGGTGCTGCTCAAATATCTGGTCTTCGTCCTGCGCGCCGACAACGGCGGCGAGGGCGGAACCTTCGCGCTCTACGGGCTGGTTCACAAGCACAAGCGGCGCGGGCTCGGCTTCTTGCTGTGGCTCCTGATGCTCGCCGCTGGCCTCCTGTTCGGCGAGGGGACCATCACGCCGGCCATCAGCGTTCTCTCGGCGGTCGAGGGCGTGGCCATCGTGGCGCCACGGATGAGCCACTTCGTGGTCCCGCTCACGCTGGTGATCCTGGCCGGGCTCTTCGCGATCCAACGCAAGGGAACGACCCAGGTGGGCAAGGTCTTCGGCCCCATCATCTTCTGCTGGTTCGCGTCCATCGGAGGCCTCGGCCTCTTGCAGGTGGTCCACCACCCGGAGATCCTGGCGGCGTTCGACCCGCTGCGCGGCCTGCAGGTGCTCCACTCCCTGGGCTTTGCCGGCTCGCTCCGGCTCCTGGGCGGCGTCGTTCTGGCGATCACCGGTGGCGAGGCGCTCTACGCCGACATGGGGCACTTCGGACCTCGTCCGATCCGCATCAGTTGGGTCTCTCTTGTGTATCCTGCACTCATCGCCAGCTATCTCGGGCAGGGTGCATACCTCTTGGGCGGCGACGCCATCGACAAGAACAACGTGTTCTACAGCCTGGTGCCGCGAATCGCGCTCGTGCCCATGGTGGTGCTGGCCACCGCCGCCACCGTCATCGCGTCGCAGGCGCTCATCTCCGGCGCCTTCTCGCTCGCCACCCAGGCCATGGCCCTGGGGCTGTTTCCTCGCCTGCGCGTGGTGCACACCCATCACGCCCACGCCGGGCAGATCTACGTTCCCTTCATCAACTGGGCGCTCTTTGCGGGCTGCGTTTCCCTGGTGCTCGTATTTCGCTCCAGCACCAACCTGGCGGCGGCCTACGGCCTCTCGGTGTCCGGCGTGATGCTCTCCACGTCCATCGCCATGACCGCCATCGCGCGCCTCTACTGGAAGTGGAGCTGGCCGCTGGTGCTGCTTCTGTTCGTTCCCTTCGGGTGCATCGACGCCGCCTTCCTGACGGCGAACTCGCTGAAATTCTTGGAGGGCGGCTTCATCCCGCTCACGCTCGGTGTGATCCTCTTCGGCGTCATGACCACCTGGCGCTGGGGCCGCAAGGCGACCTTCGCCGCGTACTCGCACAAGAAGACCATGACCATGAAGGAGCTGGTGGCGCTCAAGGAGACGGCCACGCTCTTCGATCGCAACGCCGTGATCATGGCCCCCAAGCCCATTCGCTCGGCGGAAGAGAACTCGCCCGCGCTGCTGCAGCTCCTGTGGGACCGCCTGGGCGTCCTCCCGAAGAACATCATCTTCGTGGAGGTGGTGCACCGAAAGGCGCCCTACGTGCACGACGCACGCTACGACGTGACGGTCTTCCAGCGTTCGAAGGAGCGGGGCTGCATCGTCAGCGTCACCATCGTGTTCGGTTTCATGGAAGAGCCCAACGTGGAGCGCGTGCTCGAGGAGCTGGCGAGCCACCACGAGATCGACCTGCCGCGGGATCCGCACAAGTGGATCGTCCACGCGTCGCAGGAGAACGTCCTAGCCGCCAAGGACGCCGGATGGCTGGCCCGGACGCGCCTGCGGCTCTTCGCCACGCTTCGGCACCTCTCCACGCCGGCGTACTACTATTACGGGTTGGGGAACGAGGTGCAGCTCTCCACCGAGATCATGCCGGTTCGCCTGCGCTGAGGGCCCGCTCTCACCGCCCGCCGGTGAAGGGAAGCGCCGCGGTGGGCGCCGGGTGCCGCGGGCGCGGCATGGTGCGGATCAGGTGGTCGGCCTTGAGACGTTCGGCCGCCTCCAGCTGCGCGAGGATCGCGCGTGAGGCGGGCCGCGGCACCACGCGCTGGATGCGCTTCTCGGGCGCAGCGTGGCCCAGCAGCTCGGGTCCGGCCAGCGCCAGCTCCTTGCCGTTGGGTACCACCAGCGCGAAGTAGGCCACGCCGGGAACCGCCGCGTCGAGGCGGGCGGCGTAGTGCGTCCACGTCAGTGCACCATGCACCTTTTTCTGCTCGTCCCGCACGAGCACGTACTCGCTTCCCTCGGGGTAGCTCACCAGGCTCAGCGCCGCGCTCGCGGCGTCGTCGGTCGAGCCCACCCACACCGACGCGTCGAAGGGCCCGCTCCCGCCCTGGGCGGAGAGCGCGAGGCCGCCGTTGCCCTTCCCTTTGACGTACAGCACCGGCATGCCCGGCCCCACCGGCGTGGTGGCCTCGAAGCGAACGCGCATGGTCACGTGGTCGGGGAACACCGTGTAGATGCCGAAGCCGTCGGGGTTATCGGTGTAGGTGAGCGCACCTTCGAAGTCCGGATCGAGGACCAGGTTCTCCGGTGCCGCGGGCATCGGCGGCGCGGAGCTCATGGCGCGAGGGGCGGCGGTGGGCACGCTCGTGGTCGCAGTGGCGGTGGGCGTGGGGGCAATGGCGGCGGCCGGCGTCTCGTCCGAGCACGCGGCGCCGAGCGTGCCCAGGAGCGCCAAGGCGCAGAGAGTGGCCGGTGGAAGAAGGGTGGTCATCACGGTCCTCATGGTTCGCGGAGCCAGGCGCGGGCGCGCTCCAGCAGCGTGTCTCTGCCCGCCAGGAGATCGCTCTGCGTTTGCGCGACGACCTCGTCGGGCTCGATGCCGCGCCCGGAATGCCAGGGCGCGGCGAGGAGCTCCGCCCCGGTGAACCCGAGACGGCTGTCGCCGGTCTGCACCGCGCCGCCGCTGAAGCCCGGGTAGAAGCTCGGCATCGTCTGCAGGCCTCCGAACAGACCCACCGTGCGGTTGGGGCCGAAGATGCGGACGCCCGGAACGCCCTTGGCGTAGGCGGCCGCCATGTCGCTGGCGGAGCCGGCGAGCACCGAGAGCCAGGCAAGCTTCGGCGGCCTGGGCGTGGTCGGGGGGGCAATGCGGTCCCAGCGCGAGCCGTAGCCGAGGCAGAACGGGTCGGCGACGTCGGTTCGCGTGCAGGATGCAGTCAACCGCGGAAGGAGCGAGGCCGGGCCGTCGATCGACTCGTAGCCATAGCGGCCCATCCAGAACTGGCCGAAGGTGGGGTCCTGGCGCACGTACGACTGCCAGACCCGGAGCGCTTCGCCGCCCCCGCCGTCGCCGCGGCGTTTGTCGACGAGCATCGCGGTGGGCCGTCGCTCGAACGCCCCCTCGACGGTGGCGAGCCAGCTGGTACCGGTCACCGGCGGCTCGCCGTTGGTGTACACGCTGGTGATGCCGTCGCGATCTTCCGAGAGCGCCGTCTCGTAGGCATCGGGGTCGACGCCGGTGGCGTATGCCGATGCCGCGCTGGAATCGTGGGCCGCAGGTCATGAGGTTGCCGCGCGCGAGGCGAAGCGGGTCGAGGTCGACGCGCACGGTCCGAGCGTCGGCCCCCGCGCACTTTCCGGCGTCGGTGCAGCGCAGCACCGTGAGCGATCGCGCGTAGCGCATGATCTCCGCCGACAGCTCGCCGGCGATGCCCGCAGCGTCGGCGTCGGCGTCGGCCATGAGGAAGCCGGCGCGCGCCGATACCCGGGCCAGCCACGCTTCCGGCGCTTCGTCGTCGATGGCGGTGAGCACGTCGCCCACCGAAAGCGGGCTCTGCTTCTCGGCGGCGTACACGCCGAACCCGCGGCCACCGCCGGACAGGTCCTTGTCGATCACGCCAAAGCAGGTGTCGAGCTCGGTGCCACGGTAGCGGAGCGATCGCCCGGCGCTCTGGCTCAGAATCGAGTAGCGACGGCCCTGCGCGCTCCCGGTGTGCGCGGCGCGGAGGGCCGACACCGTCGCGTAGAACGGCTCGTAGAAGCCGTCGGGGGTCTTCGCGTTCGCCACCGCCTGGGCCAGCGCCCCCTGAAAGCCGGCGTGGGTCACGGCCGCCGCGTGGCGATCGCTCTGAAAAGACGCCAGATACGTCTCCTGGCGCCCCACGAACGCCCGGCGCTGCTCGGCGGTGGGCAGCGGCCCGTACACGAGCGCGGCATCGGTGCATCGCGATTCGATGCAGACTGCACCCACTGCGCAGTCCTCGGCCTGGGTCGCGATGTGGCAGGTTGCTCCCGAGAGCGGCGTCTCGCCGACCCGACGAACCTCGAGCGCGTCCACGAAGAAGCCGGCGTCGGCCTCCACCAGCGCGTTCTCTGCGAGCAGCAGCAGGCCGGCGATGGGACGTCCTCGGGCGATGCCGTCGATGGGGCCGGTGGTGTACTCCACCCATCCGTCGGTGGTGGCGCGGCCGGTGCGAATCGCCGCGACGTGCCCGTAGGGGAACGAGAGGAGGTCCGCCTCGAGCGCGCGATTGTCGTAAACGACCAGCAGATCGGGCCGTGCCCCGTCGGCCTTTGCGAAGAAGGTGAGCTCCACCCGACCGCTGCCGAGGGCGTTCAAGGTCGCGGCGTCGCCGAGCCGCACGGCCTGGCGAGCACCGACGCGGAGCGCGTGCGCGCCTTCGATGCCCGGCCCCTGGAACGACTGCGCGTCGAGCGGTGAGGCGATGCCCGTGAACGTTGCGTAGCCGCGGGTCATGTCCACGGCGAAGCGCGCGGGCGCGAGCTTGCTCAGGGACTCGGCGTCCTCGAAGCCCACCGTGAGGAGCGCTGGCGCGTCGAAATGCACCACCCCGCGCTCGGCGTCGAAGGTGCTCGCGGCGGCGCGGTGCGCGCAGAAGGACGCAGCGAGGAGCAAAGCAGCGATCGGTGGCCTGAGTCGCATCGTGCTCCCCTGCAGCAACGGGCATGCCACCGCAGACGCGCGCGTTTTCGTAGCGATGTGAGGCTTCGCGTCAACGCGCTAACACGCACGCCCGACATCGGCGCGTCGTCACGCGCCAATCGCGCACGCTGCTCAGTCCACGCACATGCGCGTGGTACCGCCGCCGTCGTTGACCCAGGTGTGGCACCCGAAGTGATTGGTGGAAGCCGCGCACTGGCCGGGCGAGCCGGTCCGCGTCGGGGTCACCAGGCACCCGGCTTCGCACTCGCTCCTGCCCCAGCACGGCTTGCCGCCGTCGTGGGTGCGGCAGTTGCATCCGAGGCGGCCCAGGATGCCCTGCGGTCCGAACGTCCCGCTGCACGCTTTGCACGCCGCCCGAGCGGCGTCCATGACCGAGTTTTTCACGTGCACAGTACATGTGAGTCGAACCCGCAGCGGGCCGTCGCGCAGCACCACCTCGACCTCGCTCACGCCTTCGCCGCGCGTGGACACCCGACGCACGAGCTCGGCGTCCGGGCCCAACAGTCCTCGCTCGTCCCACTCCAGGAACATCGCACCGGATCCCGCGGGGTCACGCACCCGGGCGCGCTCCACCTGCACGGGGGTGCTGCCGCCGTTGTGCACGCGCATGACGAGCGGCGCGGCACAGAAGCGCTCGCTGCACGCCAGGTCCACGTCGGGGATCTGCAGCTCGATGGCCCCGAACGTCGCGCAGGGAGGCCCCGACACCACCGGAATGGCGTCCTTTGCCACGGGACCCGCGCGCGAAGGCGAGGTGGCCACGGCGACGCCGACGACGAGAGCAGTGGCCGCGAGGGCGCGCGAACGAAACCGACGAGGGTCACTCACGGAAAGATCCGGACACCCGGCGCCGCCCGGAGTTCCCGCAAGCCTGGCCCGGATTATTCATGGTTCCGGGCCGCATGGCGGGCTAGGGGGCGTCGGTGGGGACGCCGGTGATCTTCACCTTGCCCTCGAGGCGCTTGGAGACCCACACCTTGTTCTTGGCGTCGACGATCACCGCGCCCACGCCTTCCAGCGACTCCACCAGCTTGAGGCCCTTCTCCGGGCCCAGGATGAACACCGCGTCGTCGATGGCGTCGGCCAGGAGCGCGGTGGGCGCCCAGACGGTGACGCTGCGCGAGGCCGCCGCCGGATATCCGGTACGGGGGTCGATGATGTGGTGGTAGCGCTTGGTGCCCACCATGTAGCTGCGCTCGTAGTCGCCGGCGGTGCTGAAGGAGTGATCGGTGAGGGGGATGAGCGCGAAGTACTTCTCGGACGTGCCGCGCGGGTCGCGGATGCCCGCCGACCACTCGCTGCCGTCGGGCTTCTTGCCGCGGGCGAAGAGATCGCCGCCGGCCTGCACGAAGAACGAGGTGAGCCCGGCCTTCTCGAGGACCGCCACCGCCTTGTCGACGCCGTAGCCTTTGGCGATGCCGCCGAGGCTGATCTTCACCCCCGCCTTGTCGAGAAACACCGTGCTCTTGGCGGGGTCGACCTTGATGTGCTTGTAGCCGAGGAGCTTCACCTTGGCCTTGAGGTCGGCGTCCTTGGGCGGGTGGGGATCGAGATCCTGATCGAACTTCCACAGGCCGTGCAGGGTCTCGAAGGTGATGTCGAAGGTCCCTTCGGAGATTTCGCTCGTGTGAATCGACTCCTGGATGACCTGCAGCGTCTCCGCCCCCACCACCACCGGCTCCTTGCCCGCGGCGGCGTTGATCTTGGAGATCTCGCTGTCCTCGCGCCAGGTGGTCATGAGCGCCTCGATGCGCTGGATCTCGGCGATGGCGTCGGCCCAAGCCGCGCGCGCCTTGGCGGCGTCGACGGTGGGCGAGGTATAGGCGGCGAAGGCCAGGTGCGTCCCCATGGCCTTGCCTTCGGCCCACACCTTCTCGGGAACGAAGGGCGCGGGCGCAGAGGCCACGGCAGTCGCGGTCGGCAGGGCCGGAGCCCCCGGCGCACCGGTGGAGGGCGGCGCCACGAAGGGCGGCGGCTCGGCGGTGGGAGACTCCGGCGCGCGGTCCTGACAGGCAACGAGAAGGGCGACCAAGGGCACGAGCGCGCGACGCATGGACCGCACTTTACGCGTCTCGCCGCTCGTCGTCAGCCGCTTCAGTCGCGAAGGCGCGTGACGTCCTTCTTGCGGCCGATGGCGATGCGCTCCAGGAGATCGCCGAGCTTCTGGGTGTCTTGCACCGCCGGGAGCACCTCGTGGGTCCCGTTCCACAGCTCGACCATGATGCGCTTCTTGTCGATGACGAAGCGATCCATTTGCGCCCAGGTCCACTTCTGGATGCGCGGAACCCCCAGGGCCATGAGGTAGCGCGCCTCGAGGCCCTCGCCGGTCACCACCACGCCGCGCATGCGAGCCCGGGCCACGGTGGCCACGCCGCTGGCGAAGATGAAGAGCGAGAGGATCCACGCCGGCAGCGGCCGGCCGCGATCGCCCTCCACCACCCACACGTAGAGGCGGCTGTTGCTCGAGCCGGTGTAGGCGATGATGACCGAGACGAGCACGGCGGCGGTGAAGGCGAACCACACGAGCGACGGCCAGCGCTGCCCCACCGGTGGGCCGAAGACGGTGCGCTCGTCGGCCGGCGGCGAGTAGGCCATCTCGAAGCGCGCGATGGTGCCGTGCACCTCGGTGATGGACGGCTCGTCGTCGCGAGTTCCGTCGGCCGGAACCAGGTCGTGCAGCGGGGTTTCGGGCTGGCTCAAGGAGTTCACCTATCTCGGACACCGCCCAGGCCCAAGCCTTGGGCAGCGCGGCGTCCGTCGAAAGTGTCTCACCGAACCGGCGGAACGCCAGCGATTTCGCCAGTCGGCGGACCCCTCAGGGGTCGTAGCGAATCTGCACGTAGGTGGAGACGATGTGAAATTCCCTTCCGACTGGATTGGCGCCGGGGGCGTGCACGTCGTCGAGGACGTAGATGTATTCTGCACCCACGCGCATCTTGGGGCCGAGGTTCACGCCCAGGAGGAAGTCTGTGGAGCTCACCGCGTTGTCGGTCATCGACGTATCGGGCGCGTACTGATCGAAGCGCAGGCCGGCGAACAGGTAGCGCCCAAGGTCTTGCTCCAGGCGGACGAAGAAGGCGTGCTCCGGAAGATCGCGGGGGGTGACCGCCGGATTGGTGGGGCTGGCAGCGACGTCGAACGCGTAGGTGGTGCCGCGGTCCATGTTCTGGGAGAAGGTCAGCTCGCCCAGGAGGCGCGTCTCACCCAGCGCCTTGACGAAGGTGTGGTGGACTCCGCCCTCGGCCCGCACCGCCCAGCGACGGAACGAGCGAAAGCGAAGGTCCTTCACGTCGACGCGCTGACCGGTTCCGGCATAGAAGCCGGCGCCCAGATCGGCGGGGCCGAAGTTGTAGTTTGCATGCAACACCAGGTCCTTGCCGCGGTCGAGATCGGGCAGGCTCGAGAAGGTGGGCTCGCCCTGGGTGAGGCCGTTGATCACCGCGAGGTCGGTCTGGAGCTTCTTCTTGAGGGCGCTGGTGTGGATCCAGACGCCGGTGTCGCGCTCGCCCGGAAACATGACGCGGGTGCCGGCGCTGCGCTCGATGAACGGGCGATCGCGCGACGACTGCGTGAGCTCGTAGCTGAAGGGCACCTTGAACATGCCGGCGTTGAAGTCGGTGACCACGTCGTCGCTCCAGTGCACGATGCCGGTGGCGATGATGTCGCGGGCGAAGGTGGTACCGCTGCCGATGGGGTACGCGTCGAGAACCAGCGTACCGCGGACCCACGATGCCGGCTCGAAGACCGCCTTGAGGCGGGTGCGGCGGAGCCGGAAGAACGTGGTGTTGGTGGTGCTGCCGTCGCCGCGGGCGGTGAGGTCGTTGGGCTGGATGCCGGTGGGCAGCGCGCCGGTACCGCCGAAGCTGCGCACCCCGGGCGGCAGGAGCCCGCCGTTGCCGCCATTGACGGAGCCGGCGGCGTTGGTGACCACCGTGAGGAACTGCGGCTGCACGTAGAACTGGAGGGAGAGCCCCTTGAGCATCGAAGAAGGCGCCTTGGCGCGCTCGGCTTCTTCGGCGCGGACCTTGGCTTCGAGGTCCGAGAGGCGGCGCTCCAGAGCCTCGGCCCGAGCCTGTGCCCGGGCGTCGTCCGATGCCGGTGGCGCAGGCGGAGCGGCAGGCGCCGCGAGGCCGGTGCCGGACTCGGAGGTGGGCGCCGCGGGCTGGCCGGCAGCCGGGAGCGGCGTGAAAGGCACCCGGGGCGGATCGGCATCGCGGAGCCCAGCGGGCTTGTCGGGAGCGGGCAGCGCCGGAGGATCGTCGGCGAGCGCCCGCGGCGCGACAGCGAGAGCCACGACGAACGCCGAGAACGAGGTGAGCGCGGGAAGCGACTTCATGGGCGCCGGAGCCTATGGCAGCCATGTTGCGTTTTGGAAACAACGTCGCCCCAAACACGTGCCTGCCGCCGGTCCGTCGCCCAGTCGAGCTCGAATTGTTAAGGTTTCGACACGTTCGAGACGATGCGGTCCCACACCCGCGACTCCCGGAAGATCCGCACCAGCTCGCCGTCGAGGTGCCCGTCTTTGACGTTGTACTCGAGAATGTCGAGGGCGCGTTCGAGGGGTACCGCCTTCTTGTAGGGGCGATCCGATGCGGTGAGCGCGTCGAAGATGTCGGAGATGCTCATGAGCTTCGACTGCACGGGGATCTCTTCCGCGCGCAGGCGATTGGGGTAGCCGGTGCCGTTGAGCCGCTCGTGGTGCGCGCCGGCGATGAGCGGTACCCGGCGGAACTGCTTGCCCCAGGGGATGCGCGAGAGAAACTTGTAGGTGTGGGAGACGTGCGAGGTGATCTCGTCGTACTCACCGGGGGTGAGCGAGCCGCGCTTCACGGAGAGCGCCACGATGTCCTCGGGTTCGAGCAGCGAGCGCATCTCGCCGCGGGCGTCGAAGTAGGTCTCCTTGGCCAGGTCCTCGATGCGGGCAAAGTCGCCGGCCGCCATGATCGACGGCTCGTTGGCCGAGAGGATGATGTCGAAGCTCTGGCCCAGCGTGGCGCGCCGCTCGTCGAGCTCCTTGTCGAGGGCCGCGAGCTCCGCGGCATCGGCACCGCGCTCGATGGCCCGGAGCTTTCGTCGGAGGATGTCGGTCTCCATGTTGCGATCGACGTAGTCGAAACGGGCGCGGAGGAGCTCGAGGCGCTCTTCGTAGAGCTTCTTCGCCTTCACCAGCACCTTCTCACGGACGCCGATCTTGCCGAAGTCGTGGAGCAAGCTGGCGTACTCGAGCTCGCGCAGGTCTTCGACCGAGAAGCGGGCCTCGCGGTAGGGGCCCGTGGCCTCGTCGTCCACCACCCGAGCCAGCTCCACGGTGAGATCCGCCACCCGACGGGAGTGACCGCTGGTGGTGGGGTCGCGGGCCTCGATGGCCTCCACGCTGGCGCGGACGAAGCCCTCGAAGAGCTGGCGAATCTCGTCGTAGAGCAGGGCGTTTTCCAGGGAAACGCCGGCCTGCGCCGCCACCATACCCAGGAGCTCCTCGGAGCGCTGATCGAAGGGCACCACGTGCGCGTCGACGTCGGCGCGATTCACCAGGCGGCGCTCGGGGCTCTTCTTGCGGTTGATGAGCTGGATGACACCGATGACCTCGTCTCGCTGGGAGATGAGCGGCATGGTGAGCATCGACTTCGTCTGGTAGCCCACGCGATCGTCGAAGCTGCGGTCGAAGCTGAAGGTCTGACCGGGCGGAAGATCGTACACGTCGGCGATGTTGATGGGCCGCTTGTCGAGAGCGGCGCTCCCCGCGATGGATCGCGTGGAGATGGGCATGGTGAACTCGCGCGAGTCGAAGCGCACCGAGTCGTTCTGGGTGAGCTTGAAGCGGAGCTTGGTGCCGGTGTCGTCGGCCTCCACCACGTAAATGCTGCCGGCGTCGGCGGTGGTGACCATGCGGCTCTTCTGCAAGATGAGCCCCAGGAGCTTGTCGACGCTGCGCTCGGTGGTCATGGCGCGGGCGATGTCGATGAGCTCGCCGGTCTCCACGCGGTAGCGCTCCACCGAGCGTCCACGGCTCTCGGCGCGGCTGCGCGACTCGAGCAGCTCGAGGGCGCGCGTGGCGGCGACGACCACCTCCGGCTCCGAAGGCGAGGCTCCGAGAATACCGGCGAGGCCCCGGTTCATGGCCTGCGTGACGTCCTCGCTCTCGGGAACGCCCAGGAGCAGCACCGACATGGCGCCGTCGGAGATGTCGCCGATGAACGGTCGCAGGAGCTCGCGGCCCCTGTCCCACACCGCGGCCTCGGCCACCACCACCGCCACGTCGCCGCGGCCGAGGAGGAGCAGCTTGGGGTGTGGTTGATAGATGCGCGGCACCGAAGCGGCGAGCGCGGCGTTGGCCCGCAGCCGTTCGCACAACCGCGCCAGCACGTCGGCGGGTTCGGACTCGGAGGCCTCGGGTGCGCGCTCGGGGTTCACGTTGCCAGAAAGCGTACCACCAGAACGGCGACGTGCGTGGGAAGTGGGTGTCAACTGCGCAATCCCTGCGCGGACGCGGCGGACGGTGAGCGCCGCCGCCTTCGATGCTATGACGGGCCCATGAGTGTGACGTCGTTGCGAACGGACTACGCCCAGGGTGAGCTGGACGAAACGACCTTGCTGGCCTCACCGACGGCGCAGCTTTCCCGCTGGCTCGAAGAGGCCCACGCCCGCGGCGTGGCGGAGCCCAACGCCATGACGCTCTCGACCGCGTCGCGCGACGGCGCCCCGTCGTCGCGCATCGTGCTCTTGCGCGACGTGAGCGAAGCCGGGCTCCAGTTCTTCACCAACTACGAGAGCCGCAAGGGCGAGGAGATGCGCGCCAACCCACGCGCGTCGCTGCTCTTCTTCTGGCCCCAGCTGGAGCGCCAAGTGCGCGTCGAAGGGACCGTGGAGAAGCTGCCCGAGGCGGTGTCGGCGGCGTACTTCGCATCGCGCCCCCGGGGCAGCCAGCTGGGCGCGTGGGCTTCCAAGCAGAGCGCCGTCATCGAAGGCCGCGACGCGCTGGAGGCTTCGTTTCGGGACATCGAGGCACGGTTCGGCGACGCCCCCATCCCGCTCCCGCCGTTCTGGGGCGGCTACTTGCTCGTCCCTCGCCGCTTCGAATTCTGGCAGGGGCGCCAGAGCCGCCTGCACGACCGCATCGCCTACGACCTATCGGGTGCAGAATACACGCGGTCTCGGCTCTCGCCATGAACGCGCAAGAATGGAACCTACCGCGTGAGGGCGGGTGTCGGTGCGGACAGGTACGGATCCGCATCACGGCACCACCGCTTCTCTCCATGGCCTGTCACTGCACCGGCTGCCAGCGGATGAGCGCCAGCGCATTCTCGCTGAGCCTGGCCATCCCCAGCGCGGGCTTCGCGGTCATCGCCGGCGAGCCGGTCATCGGCGGCCTCCACGGCAAAACACACCACTACTTCTGCCCCCATTGCATGAGCTGGATGTTCACGCGCCCGGAGGGCCTCGACTTCTTCGTGAACGTGCGCTCGACCATGCTCGACGACACGCGCGGTATCGCGCCCTTCGTGGAGACCTACATGGACGAGAAGCTCCCGTTCGCGTCCACCGGCGCGCGCCACTCGTTCGGAACGTTCCCCAGCTTCGAGAAGTACGATGCGCTCATCGCAGAGTACACCGAGCACCGTCGAGGCAATCCGGGCTAGATATCTTCCAGGCCCATGCGGTCGAGCACCTCGGAGAGGCGCTTCGCCGGAACGCTCACCAGCGTGGGCATGCCGCCGGAGAGCTTGAAGAGCTCGAGGAAGTTGAGGCCGCTGTCGAAGGGCGCGGCGAGCGTCAACGTGTCGCGGTCCACCAGCAGCGCGATGTCGGCGCGCTCCTGCCCCAGGAGGAGCAGCATGGTCTTGTCGTAGCGGGGGCCGCCGCTCAGCTTGAGCATGGCCACCCGTGGCCGCGGCTTTCCGGCACCGACGAGCGGCGTGCGAGCATCGCGGACCACGTAGCCCTGGGCTACTTTGCGCGTCTCCGTCTCGATGGCGGCGAGCTTGTCGGCCGCCGCATCGATGGGTCCCCACAGCGAAGCGTCTTCGAGCCCGGTTGCCAGATGGCGCACGATGAGCCCGAGGATCGAGTGCTCGCGTCCGGCCGCGCGAATGGCGCGGTCCATGCGCTCCGCCACCGAGCTGGGCTTGCCGATGCGGGTGTCGATGGCGCGCGCATCGTCGTCGGCGCCCGGGTAGCACTCCACGCCGCCGCGGATCCACTTGGCGGCGCTGGCCAGACCGTCGAAGTCGGTGTGGCAGACGATGGTCTCCACGGCGCCGGCGCGCGCCACCACCTCGGGCGTCACCATCTCCGGGCAAGCGCCGTGCTGGGCCTTGGTGCGCAGCACGAAGCGCGGATCGTCCTTGTAGGCTTCGTGGAGCGCATGGTCGTGGTGGTCGACCCACATGGCCAGGCGCGGGCCGAGCCCGTCGATGAACGGGCGGGTGATCTTCTCGAACCCCCCACCCGAGGCCTCCGAGGCGAAGGCCACGTCGAGGACGGCCACGCGGCCGCGCAGCTCCGCGGGGCGTGGCAGCTTGCGGGGCGTCGCGAAAGCGAGCTCGGGAAACAACACGCGCCGAGCCTAGCACCTCTGCCCGTGCTTTCCGCGCCGCACGAAAGGGCAGAGCCGGAGCGCACTTCCATAAGTGAACGCGCTGCGAGCGGATTGCGGCGCAACTTACGTAGGCGCCAGGCGCCCACCTGCACGCTCGTTCTGCTGCGAAAGGTGCGTGGTGTTTGACACTTTTTTGGCGAACCAAGTATCGTGAAAAATACGAAGGATTTCCTTCTCACGCCGTTCATCGCCGTCCCTTTGGAGTCTCATGGCCCAGACAGTTCTCGTGTTCGAGAGCGATGCGTCTTTCGCTGGCGAACTTCGATCCGAGCTTTCCAAGCTCGGGTGCAGCGTTCAAATCGTCGATGACGGCAACGCGGGCTTGCAGCAAGCGGCCTCCCTGAAGCCCGATCTCATCTTGCTCTCCATCGAGCTGCCCCGGATGAACGGGTTCTCGGTGTGCAACAAGTTGAAGAAGGACCCGGCGCTCAAGGACGTTCCGCTCATCATCATGTCGAGCGAGTCCAGCGACGAGACCTTCGAGCAGCACAAGCGCCTGCGCACGCGCGCCGAGGACTACGTGCACAAGCCGGTGGCCTTCGGCGACCTGCTCGCTCGCATTCGCCCGTTCGTGGAGCTGGGCGACGCCCCGGCGCCGGCGGAGGAAGAGCTGGTGGTGGTCGACGAGGACCTGCCGCTCGAGTCGGTGCGCCCGAACCCGGAGGACGACATCCAGCTCGACGCGGCCTTCGAGCGGGTGCAGCAGAGCTCTCCGCCGCCGCGCACGTCCGTCCCCCCGTCGATCGCCGAGATCGACATCGACGAGACGGAGGCGCCGCCCAAGGTGCAGCATCGCGCGCCGCCGCCCATGCCCACAGCCAACCACGGACCTTCGCAGGCCGCGAGCAATGCGGGTCAGATCGCGGCGGCGCAAGCGGCCGCGGCGCAGGCGACCAAGGAGCTCGAAGAGCTGCAGGCGAAGCACGAGCAAGAGCTCGCGGCCCGGGAACGGGCACTGAGCGAGGCCAAGACCCGCGCCGAGACCGCCGAGGCAGAAGCCCACCGGCAGAGCCGCGAGATCGACGAGCTGAAGCAAAAGATCGCCCAGGCCCCGGCCAAGGGCCCTGGCGTTTCCAGCCGCGAGTTCCTCGACCTTCGCGAGGCGCTCAACAAGAAGGACAAGGAGATCCTCTCCTTCCGCGAGCAGCTCGCGAAGAAGGATCGCGAGATGGTGGACGCGCAGGAGCGCAGCCTCACCCTCGAGCGGGCCAAGTCGGAGCTGGAAGACAAGCTCCTGGCGGAAGAGCGCACCATCGCGGAGCTTCGCGACGAGACCGAGCGCGTGAAGCAGGAGACCGACGAGCGTTTCGCGGCCAAGGACGCCTCGCTCGCGGAAGTGAACAACTCGTTGGCCGAGCGCGGCAAGGAGCTCGCGAACGAGAAGGAGAAGCGCGCCGCCGACGCGGCCTCCCACGCGGCGGCCACCGCCGGGCTCAAGGAAGAGCACGCCAAGGAGAAGGAGCGGCTCGGCAGCGAGCACGCCAAGGCGGTCGAGGCGCTGCGGCAAGAGCACAGCGAGGCCATGAACCGCCTCGACGAATCCACGCAGAAGGCGCTGGAAGAGGCGGAGCAGAAGCGGCTCGGCGATCTCGACGCGGCGAAGACCGCCCACGAGACGATGCTCGCGGAGTCGGAGAAGCGCGGCGAGACGGAGAAGCAGCGCGCCCTCGACGCCCTCAAGGAGAAGCTCACCTCGGAGCACGAGTCGAAGCTCGCGCTCTTGCACCGGGCTCACGTGGACGAGCTGGCCAAGGCCAAGGACGCACACGAGAAGGCCACCGCGGAGGCCGACGAGAAGCACAAGAACGCGCTCGCCGAAGCCGAGGCCACCCGGGTCAAGGAGACCACCGAGGCCGAAGAACGTCGCGTCAAGGAGCTCGCAGAAGCCGAGGCCACCCGGGTCAAGGAGACCACCGAGGCCGAAGAACGTCGCGTCAAGGAGACCACCCTTGCCGAAGAGCGACGCGTCAAGGAGCTCGCCGAGGCCGACGACAAGCGCAAGCGCGAGCTCGCCGAGTCGGAAGAAGCCGCAGCCAAGAAGCTCGCCGCACGCGAGAGCGAGCTCGAGACCCAGCGGGCCCAAGAGGTCACTGCCCTCGAACGCGATCGCGACGACAAGCTCGCGCGGCTCACCAGCGAGCGCGACGCCAAGGAGCGTGAGATTCTCGAGAACGCCCGCACCGTCAAGGAAGGCCTGGACGCGCGCGTGGCGGAGCTCGAGGCCTCGCTCTCGGACACCCAGAGCAAGCTCGCGGCCGCCGAGGCCAAGGGCGCCGATCTCTCGGAGCAGCTACGGGCGCAGGGCGAGAAGCTGGCGGCCACCACCGCCGACCTCGCCGCGACCCGCCTCGACCTCGAGGACACGCGCACCAAGCTGAAGAACGAGACCGAGCGCGCGAACCGCAGCGTGGCCAAGTGGGAAGCCGACAAGGCCGCCCTGGGCCGCGCCAAGGATGCACTTGCCGTGGTGCTGGGTCAGATCGAAGAAACCGAGAACCGGGCGCCCTGATTCGCGCGGTTCCCCGCGCGCGTCAGGAAATTTTGGCGCGCGCGGTGAGCTTCTTCGCTTCCGCGCGGGCCCGGCCCACCACGTGGTCCGCGTCGAGCACTTGGTGCTCCTGGTGCTTCACCACCTGCACGCCGTCCACGAAGACGTGCTCCACGTCCCGCGACGTGCAGGCGTAGACCAGGCGCGAATACACGTCGCCGCCAGGCTCCGCGTGTGCGCCATCGGTGCGTACCACCACCACGTCGGCCCGCTTGCCGACCTCGAGCGAGCCCACCAGGTGATCGAGGCCGAGCGCGCGAGCGCCATCCAACGTGGCCAGACGAAAGGCCCGGGCCGCGGGCAGGCTCTCGACGCCCCCGGTCACCTTGGAGAGGAGCGCCGCGTGCCGGAGCTCCATCCACGGGTCGAGGTTGTTGTTGCACGGCGCGCCGTCGGCCCCCAGCGCGAGCTGCACGCCCAGGGCGTCGAGATCGGCGATGCGGGCGATGCCCGAACCGAGCTTGAGGTTCGCCGAGGGGCAGTGGACGATGCGGGTGCCCTTGCGGGCGAGCATCTTCGCCTGCGCGTCGGTGAGCTGCACGCCGTGCGCGAGGAGCACGTTCTTGCCCATGAAGCCCCAGCGCGCGAGGACGTCGACGTCGTCGCCGCCCAGCTCCGCTCGCACCGCATCGCGCTCGCCCGGGTGCTCCGCCACGTGGCTGTGGAGCCGCGCGCCGTTCTCCTTCGCGCGCTCCACCACGCCGCGGAAGAGCGCCTCGCTGCAGGAGAGGATGAAGCGGGGGGCATAGCCATAACCGATGCGCCCTTCGCCCTTGCCGGTCCAGGTGGCGGCCAGGCGATCGCTCTCTTTCAGGCTCCGCGCGGTGGTCTCGCGCAGCCCCTTGGGCACGCCTTCGCCGCGATCCATCATGGTCTTGCCGGAGATGGCGCGAATCCCGCTGCGCACGCAGGCGTCCATCACCGCGTCGTGGCCGTTCACCGTGCCCATGTCGAGGATGGTGGTGGTCCCAGCGCGCATCATCTCCAGGAGGCCCAGCTCGGCGCTGGCGCCCAGGCTCGCCTCGTCGTGGGCGGCCTCCAGCGGCCAGATGCGCTTTCGCAGCCAGTCGAGGAGCGGCATGTCGTCGGCCATGCCGCGCATGATCACCTGGCAGAGGTGCACGTGCCCCTGCACGAAGCCCGGCACCACGGCGCACCCGCGGGCATCCACGATGCGGAGCGGGCCCGCGTCGGCGGCCTTGGCCGCTTTTCCGGGCGCACCGACGGCTTCGATGCGGTTTCCGGCGATGAGCAGATCTCCCTCGAAAACGCTACCCGCAGCGTCTCCGAGGACCAGCGTGCCTCCACGAATCAGGGTCTTCACCGGGAGGAGCATATCCCTGCTTGACCTCCTGGGGGCACACGATAAGCCTACGGGCCATGCCGGCTTGCGTTCTCGTCGTCGACGACAGCACGACCATACGTCGGGTGGTCACCTCCATCCTGGAGCGGCGCGGCTACGAGACGATGGACGCCGCCGACGGCATGGCGGCCATGGAGCTGCTGGGCGAGAAGACCGCCGACCTGGTGCTGGT
The DNA here is from genome assembly GCA_013141295.1 of Polyangiaceae bacterium. GTDB lineage: Bacteria > Myxococcota_A > Polyangia > Polyangiales > Polyangiaceae > JABFRG01. The sequence goes on along the minus strand of JABFRG010000061.1, from coordinate 3,250 downwards.
GGACTTCGTGATGCCGAAGATGAACGGCTTCCAGTTCTGCCGAGCGCTCCGCGGCGAGGAGCGCTTTCGCAGCATGCCGGTGGTGCTCATGAGCGCCAAGTCCGACCGCATCCGGCAGCGCTTCGTGGAGCAAACCGGCGCCCTCGACGCGCTGGCGAAGCCTTTCGACGCCCAGGCCCTGGTGGCGGTGGTGGAGAACGCGCTGCGCCGGGTGCAAGAAGGTCGCGCGGAAGCGCCGGCGCCCATGACCGAAGACGAGTTCGTGGAGCCGGAAGCCACGATTCCGCCGGAGGAGATGGACGAGACCACGGCGCGGGTGCGCTTCGCTGGGCTCCTGGTGCTCAAGATCGCCGAGCGCCTGCACGGCTTCATGGGGAAGACGCAAGACGATCTGGTGGGCGAGCTCGCAGATCGCATTCCCCCACCGGTGGCCCGGGAAATCGTGGCTGCGGTGCGCGAAGCCGAGGGCGGCGTCATTCTCGCCGGGGTCATGCCCACGGTGCCGGTGGGCGCGGTGCTGCACGTGCTCGAGGCCGAGGCGCTCTCGGGCCTTCTGGTGATGACCAGCGAGGGCACCGAGATCACCGCTACGTTCCGGGACGGCCTGGTGGATCTGGTGGAGTCCAAGGGCGGCGGCACCGAGTTTCGCCTGGGGCGCTACCTGGTGGAAGACGGCATCCTCACCCAGGAAGAGCTCACCACCCTGCTCGAGACCGAAGACAGCGTGCAGCGCGGACGCCGCAAGGCCCCGCTCGGGGCGCGTCTCAGCCGCGACGGCCGGGTCACTCCGGAGCAGATCGCCCGAGCCCTGAGCCGACAGTCGAGCGAGCTCATCTACGAGGTGCTCCGCTGGAAGAAGGGACGCTTCGAGTTCCGCAAGGAGCGCGCCGCCTCGCGGGCCTCCGACGCGCGTCTCGGGCTCTCGGTGGCGACGCTGCTGGTCGAGGGGATTCGACGGGTCGAAGAGTGGCGCTATCTAGAGACCACCCTCGGCGACTTCGACGCCACCCTGGTGCGCGAGGTCGATGCGGTGGAGAAGCTCGACGTGCGGGCCCTGCCCAAAGCCGAGCAAGCGGTGTTCGCCCTGGTCGACGGCGAGAAGACCGTGCGTGAGGTGGTGCTGGCTTCCGGCTCGTCGAGCTTCGACGTGTGTCGCATTCTCGTGCAGTTCCTCGGGGCGCGCATGCTGCGCCGAAGGGCCAGCTGACGATGCGCGGCGGCATCGTGCTCCGGGCCGCGAGCGGCAGCTTCTTCGTGCCCGCCACGGTGGCGCGCGAGCTGCGCACCGCCCCGGAGATCACCCGCATTCTCGGCGCGCCGGAAGACGTCCTCGGGGTGGCCCTCACCGCCGGCGAGGTGGTGCCGGTGGTGCGCATCGGCGTCGATCGTCGGCTGCTCCTCCTGTGCAGCGTGCAAGACGATCTCCTGGGCGTGGTGGGCTTCGAAGGTGCGCGCGCCGGGCTGTTTCCCGAGGCCTCGGAGGGGCTCGGGGTGTCCGTCGACGGCCACGACGTGCCGGAGCTGGCGCTGGTAGAGCTGCGCGATCTTCTGGTGGTGGACCGCTGGTCGACCCGCGGCCTCGGCGCCACCACCGGCGAGCGGCGAACCCTCCGCAACGCCCACGTGCTTGCGGAATCTACTTCGGACCGCGGAAGCGGTCGACGCGAACCCTGAAAGCGAAAGAAGCCCATGGCCGACGAGAAACCCCAACGACGCTTGCTTCGCCTTCTGCGCCGCCGCCCCAAGGCCAAGCCGGCCCGCGACTCGGCGGATCAGAACTCGCTCTGGATCGCCCACGAGCGGGCCGTCACCTCCGTGCGCGAGGTGGGCGAGGCCACGCAGCGCATCGCCTCCAACCTGGCCAAGCAGCGAGGCGCGGTCGACGGCATCGCCGATCGCGCGCGCGCCATCGCGTCGCGCTCCAGCGAGCTCTCGCAGTCGCTGCGGCGAGTGCACGAGGTGTTCGAGCGACTCGCGGTGCTGGCCCTCAACGCCAGCCTGGAGGGTGCGCGCCAGCCGGAGGGCGTGGGGCAGCCGCTCTTGCTCATCGGCGACGAAGTGCGCAGCCACGCGGCGCGCGGCACCGAGCTGGCGCGAGAGCTGGAGTCGGCCTTCGGCGACGTCACCGGTGAGCTCGCGCAGATCGGCGCCAGTGTCGAGAGCACCAAGGACACGTCCCACGAGGCCAGCAGCGAATCGGCCCGCGCCGGCAGCGCAGCCTCCAACGCCGAGCGCGCGCTGCAAGAAGTTCGCGAGAGCCTGCGCCGCACCACCGGCACCGATCCCGAGACCATGCGGGCGCTGGCGGAAGCCGCCGAGCATGCGCGCGCCTTGGTCACGTCGCTGGGCACGCTGAGCGGCAAGGTCCCGGAGGGGCTGGTGGCCTCGGTGCTACGGCCCGCGGTGGAGCCGCTCCTTCGGCTCCTCGCCTACGAGAGCGACGAGGACGATTCGTGAGGGATCCGGAGCTCCTCCGGCTGCTGGCCTCGGAGCTGCGGCGACACGTCGCGGCGCTGGCCGAGGACCGCGACGAGGAAGACTCGCGGCGGACGCTCCACGCGCTCAAGGGCTCGTCCGGGCTGGCCGGCGAACCGGAGCTGGCCGATGCACTGGCGCGCCTCGAACGTCGGCTGCGCGAAGGTGATCCCTCCGCGCGGGCCGACGCGCGCACCGTGGTGGAAGCTGCCATCGTCCGCATCGAGGCGGGCCAGTCGGCCTATGGGCTCGAGTGGCCGCAGCCGCCGCCCGATCTGCGGGCCGCCGAGCTCGATGGGCGAACGCGTGCACAATACATCGCCGAGGTGGTGGATCGGGTGGAGCGCATCGACGCCGCCCTCGCCGGCTCCGGCGATCCGGTGGAGCGCCTGGCCGACGCCTTTCGCCACGTGCACACCATGAAGGGCGCCGCCGGGGCGGTGGGCGACGAGGTCATGACCTGGTTCTGCCACGGCCTGGAGGAGCGCCTTCGCGTCGCCGGCAACCACCCGGATCGCTGTGAGCGCGCGCTGGCCGAGCTGGGCCGCTACCGCCCCTACCTGGTGGGCCTGGTGGAAGACCCGGCCGCCACCCTGGCATTGCTGCGTAATACACGCATCGGGCGCGGCACCGAATCCACCTTTCCCGGCCGCGAGGCCTCGATTCGCGTTCGCGCCCAGGCCATCGACGCGCTGCTCGAGCGCATGGCCAGCCTGGGCCTGCTCAGCGACGCACTCTCGAGCGCCCGCACCGAGCTCCTGGCGCTCGCCAAGGG
>JABFRG010000395.1 GCA_013141295.1 Polyangiaceae bacterium | reverse complement strand
ACCGAAGCCACGACCACCGCCGCCGCCGCCACCACCGCGACGCTCCTCAGCTTCGTTCACGCGAAGCGGACGACCGTCCATCATGGCGCCGTTCATCTTGGAAATCGCGTTCTGCGCATCTGCTTCCGTGCCCATCGTCACGAACGCGAAACCGCGGGGACGCCCGGTCTCGCGATCCATCACGACGTGCACGTCCGAAACCTCACCGCACTCGGTGAAGGAGGCGCGGACGTCATCGGCGGACGCGCTGAACGGAAGATTTCCCACATATAGCCGTGTACCCATCACTCGTCTCGTTTCGGCTCCGGCGCGGCGGCCTCCCCTTCTCTGAGGAGTCGCCCAAACCTGTGTCGTGCGAGAGGCAGGAGCCGAAGGAACCTCTGGCAGACACCGCGGAAGGTCATCCTCCGCGTCCACGCGGTAACAAGTAGCCAGAGTCCATGCGATCCCACGGCGCACGAGAAACGAACCAGAGACAGAGGCGCGCGCCGTTGAACGAGAGAGCCGGGTCCCGAAACATCGTGAACGACATGGAGTTTGGACCCACACGGGAAAACGCGCAAGATTACGTTTCGTTAATATTCGACGCACGGGACAGGCGATCACGCACCGCCGCCCAGGCCGGCAAATGCGGCACTTGCTCGACGATCAGCAGGGTCGCGCCCTGCTCGTCGGCATCATGCAACGCGTCGTAAAGATTCCGTGCATAGATCACGGGATCGTCGCCGAGGACCCGGAGCGAGCAGCCCTGCGGTGGGGTCGCTGCCACCGGCGGACGGCGGATCAGCAGCGCGATTTTTGCGTCCGGGTTTGCGCGCAAGGCGACCGCCGCCAGCGCCAGAGCGCCCTCCGATTCTTCTGCGAAGGCGATGCGTCCGCGCGGTGCGTAGTGGCGCGCATCGAGGCCCGGCGAGGCGTGCGCGACGCCGGGCTCCACCACGTGCACCTGCACGTCGAGCTCGCCCACCACTGCGCGGAGGTCCTCGGCGGACACGGCGCCGAGTCGAAGGATGCGCGGCACCGGCCCGGTCAGGTCGACCACCGTGGACTCGATGCCTCGCTCGCACGGCCCGGCATCGAGGACGAGATCCACGGCCGCGCCCAGCGAGCGCTCCACGTGGGTCGCGCGCGTGGGCGAGACCGACTGGTAGCGATTCGCGCTGGGCGCCGCCAGCGGAGCATCGAGCAGGCGGAGGAGAGCCCGCACCACCGGATGCGACGGCGCGCGAATGGCCACCGTGGGGCCACCGCCGGTGACCGCGTCGGGAACGAGCGCGCTCCGCGGCAGCACCATGGTGAGCGGACCGGGCCAGAACGCAGCTGCAAGCCGCTCCGCCAATGCAGGAACGCCGGCGACCAGCGGACGCGCAGCGTCGAGATCGAGTACGTGCAAGATCAACGCATGTGTGGTGGGGCGTCCCTTGGCCTCGAAGACGCGCGCGAGCGCTACCGGATCGGTCCCCAGCGCCCCCAGCCCGTAGACCGTCTCGGTGGGCACCGCTACCAGACCCGAGGCACGCAGCACGGCGACCGCCTTCCGGAGCACCTCCGGATCGGGCGCCGACGGGTCCACCACTATGCGCATACGTCGCCGCTCCAGGCGCGCGCCGCGTCGACACCCAGCCGCCGGAAGCGCGGCAGGTAGTCGCGTCGATATGCCTTTTCGACGCAGGCGCGATAGGTCGCCGGCGCCATGAGGCCCCAGCTGCGCTCCTCCGGCGACACGGCGGTGCTCTCGCTGCGCCCGTAGTGATCGCGAATGCGCCCGAGCCAGCGCGGCAGCTCGCGCTCGACGATGACGCGGAGCGCCGGCGCGCAGGGGAGCGAGAAGAGCCACTCCAGCGACACCCAGCCGAAGTCCCGATGCCGGACTTCGTCCACCAAGATTCGGTCGAGGGCCCGGCGCGCCGCAGGCACGGTCGCGCCCGCGCGAAGCTCCTTGAAGAGCGGCACCGCCACCGTCTCGCCGAGGCAGAAGATCTCCACCACCGTCCGGAGGACGTCGTGCTCCAGCGGCTCGTCCTCGCGACGGCGCAGCCCGAGCGTCTCGCGGACGAGCGCGGGCGGCGCCTGGCCACCTGCGGCCACGTAGGCGCGATGGCTCAGCTCCGCGTGGCGAACCTCGTCGCCGGCGATGCGCAGGCCGGCCCGGAGCAGGTCGGGCGAGGCGCCGATCTGCATGAGCCACAAGGTGAGGTGCTGGGTGATGGTCGCCGAGCGGTACTCCGCTTCGACGCGGCGGAGCCACTCGTCACGAACCGAAGGCGGGGGAGGAACACGGCGGGCCACCCCTTGCTCCTACCATTCCTCGTCCCGCTCGCCCACGGCGTTGCGGAGAGCGGCATGCGGCGGCCCTCAGCGACCGATGCCGAAAACGAGCCCCAGCGCCGCCGCCACGTAAAAGCCCAGCTCTGCGAGGAGCGCGAAGCCGACGACCTGCGCCCCGGCGATGCGCATGGCGGAGCTGGATCGACCGCGGAGGCGCGGGCTCACGAAGGCGCTGACGAGCGCGACGCCGAGCGCGCCCAGCACCACCGCCGCGACCAGGGCCAGGAGGAGCGGCGCCGAGCACCCTGGCTTCAGGTTGATCTCACCGTCCTCGCTGCCGCCTTCGGTGCAGCCCACCGACCCGGCCACGAGCATGTACACCGGCATCATGCCGATGAAGCCGGCGAGCGCCAAGGCGCCGCCCCAGCGAAGGCGCGTGCGCCAAGGGTCCGGCGGATGGGTGCCGGCAGCGCGCTGCACCTTCGGGAGCCCCGAGAGGAGCTCCGCGAAGGCCGCGATCATGGCCGGTCCCCGCTCGGCCGAGGGCCGGTCCGAGAGGAATCCCACGAGGCGCGCTTCCACGAGCCCATCGTCGTCGTCGATGGTCACGCGGCCGAAGCCCAGCGCCAGGAGCGCCGCGGCGCCCCGCCGAACCTCCGGGCCCAGCACCGCGCGCAGCACCACGTCGTCGTCGGTGGGTGCGGAAACATAGACCGCCGCATCGAACGCAGGGTCTCCGGTCTGATGCTCGTGGTTGATGCCGGCCGCCTTGGCGTCGACGTCGGTGCGCTGCTCGGCGCGCAGGCGGATGGCCATGGGGCGAACGGCGACGATTGCCCCACCGGCCGGCTCGCGGTAGCTCGCGGCGGTGCGCGGGACGCTCGCGACGTCCGGCGCCCGGCGCGCCACGGCATTGTAGGGCGCCGCGAGCGTGAGCGACGACGAGCTGCCCCCGCTATAGCGGACGTCGATGGCGAGCTCTCCGGAACGCACCACGAAAGACTCCGCGTCGGGCGCCACCTCGGCCCCCGCCAGCCGGCGAATCGCCGCCAGGAGATCGAGCTCGATGCTCATAAGCCGGATAATGTCGCCTTTGGCGCTGGAGGTCACTCGAATCCGGGCCGGGCCCGTGCTACGTTGGCGGGATGCGTTTGGCGCGACTTTCGGTTCTCGCGGTTTCCGTCGGTTGGATGGCTTTGTTCGGAGCAGGTTGCGGCTCCAGCGCCAGCGAAGACGAGGAGCTCGTCGGCAAGTCCGACGACGGCGATGGCACCCAATCGGACCTCAGCATCGGCGCCGGCATGTCGGCTCCGGACATTCGCGCCACGTCCACCGCCGGGTTCACGGTGGAGCGCCCCACCCAGCTGGGCCGCACCGTGTTCGCGGCGTCGCGCTTGTGGATGTCGCGGCAAGACCCGACCTACGCCATGCCGCGCAACTGCGCCAACAACGTCTCCATCGTGCTTTGCAGCGCGCTCCGCGCCGAGAGCCTCCTCCCCATGACCGCCAAGCTGCCCTACGAGGCGGAGTCGGTCTTCTCGCTGGTCGAGTCGGTGCGCAAGGCGCCCGGCAGCCACGTGGTTGACATGCCGCTCCTGGCCGACGACGGTAAGTTCGTGGCCGCCTACGAGCGGGAGTTTCCCGGCGGCATCCCGGTGGGCACGGTGGTGGCGGGCTGCCCGCGCACCTTCCCCCGCTGCAACGGCGAAGGCGGTTCGCAGCACGTGGCGCTCATCGGCCACACCGACGAAAACGGCGTCGTGTGGGTGTACCACAACAACTGGCTTCGCCCGGAGAACCTGGGCGGCAAGCGCCCGGCGAACCTTGCACCTTACATGGTTTCCGAGGCCAACCTGCGGAGCGGTCACCCGCGGCAGTGGATGCCCACGCCCTGGGTTCGGCTCACCCGCGACGCCGGCGGCCACGTCATCAAGGCCGAGCGCATGCTCAAAGAGATCGATGACATGGATCCGGCGCAGTACTACATGAAGCTCGCGGTCATCCCCGAGCTGCAGAAGCAGCTGACGCCCTAGTACCTCGACACAGAGATTTCGACGGGTCGAAATGCGCGGCTTCGCCGCGCGTCGAGGTACTAGACAGTCCCGGGGGCGCTGCCCCCTTGCCCCCGAAATCGGCTCCCGCCGATTTCCCTAGTACGCCGACGCGCAACCCATCACTTTCACTGTGTCGGCGTACTAGTCTTCGCCACCGGTACCGGTATCGCTCTCGACTGCGCGCCTTGCCTGCAGTGCCGCGTCGATGAGCTGCGTGCGGCTCGGAAGATTGCGGATCACCGGTGGCCGGTGCATCGGCACAGTGCGCGAGAGAAGGTCGACCTTCTCGGCCTGCGCATCGAGCGCGGCGAGCTCCGGCGGCGGGCCGCTCAATGCCAGGGTCTTGCCGGCGTCCACGGGCGTCGTCGAGAGCAGGGTCCGTGCAGCATCCGGCGCATTCGCCTCGGGTGCCGGAGCCACCGCCGTCACCGAAGACGGCGGAGCCGTTGCCGCGAAGGTGCCCGAGCCCTGGGAGCTACGGCCGCTCACCGAAGGGAGCACCTGCTGCGGCGACAACGACGTGCGCTCGAGCAGATCGCCGTCGGTGGTGCTCACGCGTCCGTGTCCCCGCTCGGCTTCGACCAGGCTCGCGTAGCGATCGACGTACGCTTCGTCGCGCTGCGGCAACCTACGCCAGGCCGCCGCCAGCGCCGGCTCGCAGCAGGTGAGGTATCCCCGCGGGATGCGCGCTTCGAGCTTCTTGAACAGCACGCCGACGTCCTCGGCGGCGTTCGGCCG
>JABFRG010000601.1 GCA_013141295.1 Polyangiaceae bacterium | reverse complement strand
CCACCGCGATGGACGCCAGCAGCCAGGTCGCCACCCGCGCGCCGGCGATGGGCGTGCGCGGCACCGGCGGTTCGTCGTCCACCTCGGTGACCGAGGGGGCCACCGCTTCCGGCTCGGGGGTCGAAGGCTCACGTCGGCGTGACACCGGCGGCGGCCGCTCGGAGAAAGGATCTTGCTCTCCGCCGGCCTCGGCGGTCTCGGCGGGAATGGCAGCAGCCGCGGGCATGACGCCGGCGAAATCGGTCTCGATGGACGGCTCCGAAACCGGAGATGCGGTCGGCGTCGGGGGCGAAGACGACCCTCGACCCTCGCGCACGGTCCTGGGCATTCGCTCGGAGATTCGCGCCGCCGGCGGCTCGACGGAAGCTGCGGCATCGGCGACCGCGGGGTCGGACTCGATGGGGGCGACCGCGAGCGGCCGCGCCGACGAGCGGGCCACCGCGGGAATCTCGGGGTTGCTGGGGTCGACCAGGAGGTCGCGGGTGGAGACGTCCTCCGGCTCGCCCACGTCGAGCCGTGGATCGCTGGGCACCACGGCGTTTTCCGGCACGCGCGCCAGCGCCGCGGCGTCCATCACGATGCGCGGCGAAGACTTGGGCGGCTCGCTGATCTTCCGGGGAAACGGCGGCGGCACCGAGGACTTGCGGATGCTGACGGGGATCAGCAGACCTTCGAAGTACAGCTTCGACACGGTGGAGAGGGTCGAGAGATCCTCGAACGGCGACTGGTCCACCACGTCCATGAGCGTGCGCTTGCCGTCGAACAGGCGCAGCACGCCGTTGAGCTCCTCCGGCACTTTCGCCAGACGCGCCGAGAGCTGCGCGTGGTCGAGGCCGTAGACGCCGTCGAGCGGGGGCAAGAGCTCGGCGATGCGCGCCCACTCGTCGGCGCGCCGCAGGCCTTCCATGAGGATCGCCTGGGTTGTGGTGCCGATCACGTCGTCGTGATCCACCTCGCCGAACTCCACTTCGAAGTCGGCGCTCTGCCAGATGAGCGCGCGATAGATGGCCTCTTCGCCCCGCAGCACGCCCAGCTCGGCCTCGATGACCTTGCCTTCGCGGAAGAAGATGTGGGCCTTCATGAGGCCGCTGGTGAGGTGGAGGATGCCGCTCTTGCGCGAGACCTCGAAGGTCTGCAAGAGGTCCACCACGCCCATGTCCTGGATGGCGCCCGAGAAGCGGGTGCGCCCGGTGACGGTGGAGCGCGCCTGGGTCAGCGCCTCCTGGGCCTTGCGGGCAAAGATGACGTGGACCCGCGCGAGCAGCTCGCGCACGAAGATGGGCTTGGTGAGGTAGTCCTCGACGCCCAGCTCGAGGCCGCGGATCTTGTCCTCGACGGAGCGCTGATTGGTGAGAAACAACGCCGGGATCGCCGTGGTGTCCGGCTCTTCCTTCATCTTGCGGACGAGCGCGTAGCCGTCGAGCCGCGGCAGCCGGGTGTCGGTGATCACCAGATCGGGCGGGCACTGCCGGAGCTTGTCGAGCGCGTCGAGGCCGTCGCGCGCCACCGTGACCATGTAGCCCGCCTGCTTGAGACTGACCTCGAGCACGCGCACGCTGCGCGCATCGGCGTCGACAAGGAGCAGGTTACGTTTGGCCACGGTCGGTCCTCAGAATGCGTAGCGGGCGAAGGTTGTGTCAAGAAGGGTCATCCGCCGCCCGTTTCTGCGTCGGTGCCACCGTCGGGCGAGCCGCTGTCCAGGTCGGGGTCGGTGCAGACCCCGGCGGCGCAGCGGAGCTTGCCTTCGCAGTCTCCGTTGCGCGTGCACGGCGCGTTCACCTGGCCCGACGCGGAGCCGGGGCCACCGCACGACTCGTCGCGCAGCAGGAAGAGTAGCGCCACCGCCAAGAAAGCACGCATCGGGGGAATTGTAGCGTAGCCGCGCGCGGCGCGTCGATTTTCGTTCGCGCGCGGCTCAGCCTTGGCGGTGACGAAGGAGCTACCCGGTCGTGGGCGGTGCGCCGGCGCTGGCCGCCGACGTGCCGCAGTTCGCACAGAACTTCGCGGCGCCGAGGAGCTCGTTGCCGCAGTTCGAGCAGAACTTCTTCGGCTGCGCGAGGACAGTGCCGCACTCGGCGCAGAACTTCCCGCCCGGCTGCTTTGTTTGGCACTTGGTGCACGTTACGAGCAAGCCCGCCGCAGAGAAGTCCGGCGGCGCCTGGGGCGGCCGACCGGCGGGGCCCTGCGGACCGCCGAACTGCGGCTGGTTCTGCATCGCGCCGGACATGGCCTGCGCCATGTTCACGCCCATCGCCATCTGGATCCCCGCGCCCGCCACGCCACCGTCGACGCCGTGCGCCGCCATGCCCTGGCCCGCGCCCATCATGGCCTGGCCCGCTGCGTAGTTCTGGTAGTTGCCCGCCAGGTCCTTCACGTAGCGCGAGTCCTGCTGGTACTTCTGGTCGAGCTCGAACTGCTTGGCCGCCGCCGCCGCCTGCGCCACCTTCACGCCGCGGTTGGCCTTGGCGATCTCGGCGTTGGCCGCCACGAGACGACCGCGGTCTTCCTCGTTGAAGTTGAGCTCGAAGCGGCCCATCTGGAGGATGCGCACGCCGATGTCGTTGAGGTCCGGCGCGCGCGCCACGAAGGCCGTCGCGAGCTTCTGCGTGAGCGAGACGCACTGGAGCACACTCTTCTGCTCGACCTCGCACAGCTCACCCAGCGTGGTCTTCACGCCGGTGAGGAAGAGGCCCTTGATCCACTGGAGGACGAAGTCGTTGTCGCCGGTGGCGCCCTGGCCGCTGTAGCCCACGATGAAGCGCACCGGGTCGGTGACCACCAGCGAGAACTCGCCGAAGATGCGCGGGCACACCTGCTCGCCGGTGAGCGGGTCGATGAGATCGCCGATGGGGCCGCCGAAGGGGATGCCCCGCACCGGCGCCGTCTTCACGAAGAAGATCTCGCTGATGAAGACCTGACCGCCGGTGAAGTTGGTGACGATGCTGTTGAGGAACGGAATGTTCTGCGTGTGCAGGGTGTGGCGCCCCGCCGGGAGCACGCCCACCACGCGGCCGTCCTTGAAGAAGACCGCGACCTCGTCGCTGTCGACGGTGAGCTGCGAGTACATCGGGACGTTCTGGTCCGGATGCTTGTAGACGATGAGGTGTTTGAACTGATCGGGCCGCGCGACCATCATCTCGCGCACGCCGTTCTTCACGAAGTCGAACACACCCATCGTTTCTCTCCTTCTTGGCACACGCCGGCCACGGAACGCGCCGGTAGCGTCAAGATAAGACGGGTCCGGAAAGAGCGCCAGAGGATGTCGTCCGAACGAGTGACGCGCAGTGACGTGATGGCGGCGCGCTGGTAGGCTCGGCTTCCGATGTCAGGCGCAGAACTCCCCTCGATCGCGGCCGGCCTCCCGGCGCTCGCGCAGAAGATCCTCGATCCTGCAGGCCCGCCGGCGCTGAAGCAAATGGCGGCCAAGGGCCTCGCGCCGGGCCTCAAGCCGGGCGACACGCTCGCGGTGGTGGTGGCCCTCGCCGACGCCGAGGACAACGCCATCGCGCGGACCGCGCAGGACACGCTGCGAAACCTTCCGGCGCCGCTCCTCAACGGCGCGCTCGGCGGAGCGCTGCACGCGCTGGTGCTCGAGCGCATCGGGCCCAGCTACGCGCAGGATCCGGCGATGGCGGAGAAGATCCTCCGACACCCGGACATCTCCATCGCCGCGGCAGTGGCCATCGCCAAGGTGGCGAGCGAGCCGGTGTGCGAGCTCATCGCCACCAACGAAGAACGACTCCTGCAGAGCCCCGAGCTCATCGAGGCGCTCTACCGCAACCGCGCCACGCGCATGTCGACGGCCGATCGCATCATCGAGCTCGCGGTGCGCAACGGCATGGATATTCCCGGCATACCCGCCTTCAAAGAGGTGGCCGCGGCGATCCAGATGCAGCTCATTCCGGAGCCCACCGAGGAAGCCACGTACGACGACATCGCCTTCGCCGCATGCGAGCGCGCGGTGGCCGCTGCCGAGCAAGCAAGCGCCAACGGCGACGTCGAGGACACCCACGAGGTGGACGAGGTCAGCGGCGAAGAGCGGGTCAAGCAGCGCTTCGAAGAGGCCGAGAAGAAGTGGCACGACCTCTCGACCACCGGGAAGATCCGCCGCGCCCTCACCTCGCCCAAGCCCACCGATCGCCTGATGGCGCTCCGCGACTCGAGCCCGCTGGTGCGCAAAGCCGCGGTCAAGTCCGACGCCTTCACCGACGCCGAAGCCGAGACCATCTCCGCCCGGAAAAACACCTACGAGGACGTGCTCCGGGAAATCGCCGGCTCCCCGACCCTCGTGCGCAAGCACAAGGTGAAGGTCAACCTGGTCATGAATCCGCGCACGCCCGCCGGGGTTGCCCAGAAGTTCCTGGTGTTCCTGCGCGAGCACGAGCTCAAGCAAGTGGCCGGCAGCAAGGACGTTCAGGGAGCCGTGGCGCAGCAGGCAAAGCAGCTGCTCCAGCGAAAGCAAAAGTAGCCCGGGAAAAACTCGAAAGCCGGGGAGTTTTCTCTCGATTCCCGCGCAGTTCTGCTACTAATGCCGCGATGGACGGTAAGGAGCCCCCCCTGCGCAGCGTTCGCGACGTCGCCAAGGTCTGGGAGCGTTTCAAGTCGGGCGATCTGGTGGGGTGTCCCAAGTGCGACGGGTCGATGGCCCTCGCCGTGGAGGGCTCCAGCAAGTCCTACCGCTTGGTGTGCACGCAGTGCGGCACCTCGACCCCGTGGTTCGAGCCCTCGGGCGCAGAGCTCATTCTCAAGTTCGAAGCCGACGGCTCGGATCTCGAGCTGCCCGACGACGACTGAGCTCGGTTTCGCGCGCCCTCAGAGGAGCGCGATGAGCGCGGCGATACCGGTGGCGACCAGCATCACGAAGGCGCCGAAGACCGTGAGCGCGATCTTCCCTTGCGGAGGAATCGTGCGAGAAGTCCACGCCAAGGTGACGCCGAGGGGCGGGCAGATGGCGAGGAGAAGGCCGACCCAGAGCGGGTTGTCGTAGGGGCTGGGCGCGGACGCCTGAAGGCCGGGCTGTTCCTGGAACCGGGCCTCACGCGCAGGGGCGGGTGCGACCC
>JABFRG010000444.1 GCA_013141295.1 Polyangiaceae bacterium | reverse complement strand
CCGCAGCTCCGCCGGCGAGAGCACGCCATCGGCGCCGAGCCGCTCCACCGCCTCGCGAACGTCCGGACACTCCCGCATCGGAAGGGCCTCGCCTTCGTCGAGGAGCCGCGAGGCCTCCATGGCGAGCACCACCCGCGCCTCGACGTCGCCCAGCGTCGGCGCGAACCCCAGGTCACCGGCGGCGGCTCGACCGAGAGGCGTCGTGGTGCGCTCTTGCAGGGCGGTAACGACGCGATGGTACTCCAGGTCCACCCAGGTCTTGGGCTTCGCCGCCACGCCGCCGCTGCTCACGGTCACGGTCGAGAGTCGCCCGGCCCCGGCCGGGAGGGAGGCGAACCGGAAGACACCGCGCCGCTGGGCATCGGGTTCTGCTCCCGCTCCAGGTAGCGGAAGATGGTGCGCGGATCGACGCCCAGGTCGCGCGCCGTCTGCGTGCGGTTGCCGTTGTTGCGCTCGAGCACCTCGAGGACGTAGCGGCGCTGGAACTCTTCCTTGGCCTTCTCGAGCGGAAGGATGGTGCTCTCGCCGGGCTGGTCGAGCTCCAGATCTTCCACGCCGAGCAGGCTCTTCTCGCAGAGCACGAGCGCCTTGCGGATGCGGTTCTCGAGCTGGCGAATGTTGCCCGGCCAGCTGTGCTTGCGAATGGCGGCCAGCGCCTGCGGCGTGAAGCCTTGCACCTGCGAGTGCAGCTCGTCCGCGTACTTGGAGAGGAGGGCCTTGGCGATGACCACCGTGTCTTCCCCGCGCTCGCGTAGCGCCGGCAGGTAGATGTTCACCACGTTGAGGCGGTAGTAGAGGTCTTCGCGGAAGCGCCCGCCCTTGATCTCGTCCTCGAGGACGCGGTTGGTGGCGGCCACCACCCGAATGTCGACCTTCTCCGGGCGCGAGTCGCCGACCCGCACCACCACGCGCTCCTGGAGCGCGCGCAGGAGCTTCACCTGGAGGTTCAGCGGAAGCTCGCCGATCTCGTCGAGGAACAGCGTGCCCTTGTCGGCCGCCTGGAATTTCCCGGGGCGCGACGCGATGGCGCCGGTGAACGCGCCCTTCACGTGGCCGAAGAGCTCGCTCTCGATGAGGTTCTCGGGAATCGCGCCGCAGTTGATGACGATGAAGGGGCCGGTGGCGCGGTTGGAGCGCCGATGCACCTCGCGGGCGATGAGCTCCTTGCCGGTGCCGGTCTCGCCGGTGATGAGCACGCTGATGTCGGTGGTCGCCACCTTCTGCAGCTTGCGGAACACCTCGAGCATCGACGGGCAGGCGCCGATGATCTCGCCGAAGCGCTTGTCGCCCAGCTCCGCCGCCAGCTTCTCTTTGTCGGCGCGGAGGGCCGAGAGCAGCGTGGCGTTCTGCAGGATGAGCGAAGCCTGGGACGCGAAGATGGAGAGGAGATCGAGCTGGGTCCGCTGGAAGAGGCCCTTCACGCGATCGTTGCCCACGTAGAGCGCGCCGCTCACGTGCCCCTGCGAGATGAGGGGCGCGCACATGACGCTGGAGAGCTGCAGCGCGACGACGCTCTCGCTGGAGCCGAACTGATCGTCGGTGAGGGCGTCGCTCACGATGACCGGGCGGCCGGTCTCCAGGACCCTTCGCACGATGCTGTCGGAGATGGCGCCGCTGGGGTCGGTGATGGACTCGCGCTTCACCTGACGAGAGGCGCGGATGGTGTGCTTGGCGACGGGAGTGGAGTCGGGTGCCGCTTCCACGCCCACGCTGTCGTAGGCGTCCTCGCGAAGGATGATGAGACCCTTCTCGGCGCCGGTGACGTCGATGACCGCGTCGAGCATCGCCTCCAGGAGCTCGCCCACGTTCTTCATGGTCATGAGCTTCTGGCTGAACTCGTGGAGCTTTCGCACGCCGGCCAGCTGATGCACCGTGTGCTGGGTGGGCATGGTGGGGCGCTCTCCGCCCTCGTTCGTCACCGAAGGCGACTCCTCCCGGGGTGCCGAGCGGTGCGGCTCGTCGAACATGCTGAACACGAGGTCGGCAGCGCCCAAGGTGAGACGATCACCGTGGACGAGCCGGGCGCGCCGCTTCTTCTTGCCGTTGATGAGGATCTCGCCGACCCGGTCGATCTCTTCCAGATTGAAGTCCCGGCCGTCGAAGAGGACCTGGGCGTGGGTCTCGGAGAGTTGCGCCTGCGGGAGCGCCACGTCGTTGCCGAGCGCTCGCCCGATGGTCGAAACCGGCTTGAACAGCACGAACGTTCGCGGCGAACCCTGCGAAGGGAACCATTTGAGGGTCGGCATCTGCTGCCGATCATACTCTCACTATGGCCTTGTTTGTGCGGGGAAAATGGCTCTGCCGTGAGCCCGCCGAGGGGGCGTCGGCGAGGCAATCTGCGCATCCGTTATGTCAGAATTGTTGACGCAAGCCGCGAAAATCGCTTTATTCCGCTGGCTTCACTTCCCAAGGAGGACTCATCCAATGAAAACGATCGCAATTCTCGTGGCGATGACGGTTGCCTTCGCGGCAGCGGCTGTGGCCTGTGGCAACGACGCGCCCGCTAAGGACGCAACTACCGCAGGAACGGCTACCGCCGCTGCGACGGACTCCGCGGCTCCCGCGGCGACGGCCTCGGCCTCGGCCAAGTGAAGAGCTGACCGCCGAGCCGAAGGCGCTGCTTCGTCAGCGCTCTCGGCTTCCGGTGGCTCCTGGCGAGGTGCATCGAAAGATGCGCCTCGCTCCGTTTTTAAGGGCTCGCGCGGGCGTGGTGTGGACGTAGGTGCCGCACCACGACGTGAGGGCTGTTGCCATCCACTGTCGGATCTCGGACGGTTCTGGTAGCTCCGACCTTGCGAGGCACTTACACTACGTTCATGAAGCACGCGATATGGGTCGCCTTCTTGGCCGCAGCCGTGACCACCGCAGCGTTCATCGCTGCTTGCGGAGGCGGTGAAACCAAGCCACCGCTCACGCCCGACGACATCACGGCCGACGCGGGCGCCGACTAGCCAGCGCGGGTGGGCCGGCCAATACCTTCGCGGGGCCGGCGTCGGACGTGCTCACGAACAGGAGTTCGTTCCGCGCGCTCCTCCTTGGCCGCGCTCGGTCTTGACCGCCCCACCTCGCGCTGGCGCCGGTATGGGAACGTCTGCCCGTGCGGTCACCGCAGGCCCAGCGGCGTGCGGGACGCAGGTGCCGACTAGCCAGCGCGCACCACGACGTCTACGAGCGCGACCAGCTCTCTCTTCCGCAAGCGAGCTCGTGTTTTTGAGGACGTCCGACGACCGCGGGAAGTCCCTGACGAGGGACGCCGGCCCCGCGAAGGTATTGGCCGACGCGGGCGCCGACTAGGGTTCGCGGTAGAAGCGGGGCACGCGGCGGGAGATCTGCGTGAGCACCTCCCACGGGATCTGATCGGCGTTGCGCGCCATCTCTTCGGCGCCGATGAAGTCCTTGCCGGACGTTCCTTCTTGCCCGCCCAGCACGACCACTTCGTCGCGGAGCCCTACATCGGGGATCTCCGTGACGTCGAGCATCGTCATGTCCATCGACACGGCGCCGACGATGGGCGCGCGCTTGCCGCGCACCAGCATCGCGCCGCGGTTGGAGAGTGCGCGCGGAAGGCCGTCGGCATAGCCCATCGACACGGTGGCGATGCGGGTCGGCCGCGACGCGCGGTAGAGGCCGCCGTAGCCCACCGGATCGCCGGGATCGATGGTGCGCACGTCGACCACTTCCGTGCGGACGCGCATGGCCATCTGGAGATCCGCGCGGTCGTGGATTGACGGACAGATGCCGAACACCGCGATGCCGGGGCGCACCGCGTCGAGGAGCGCGCTTTGCTTCAGGAGCGCCGCGCTGTTGGCGGCATGTCGGAGCTTGGCGCGGACGCCGCGCTTGGCCAGATACGCGGTGGCTTCGTCGAACCGGGCCACCTGCGCGTCGTTGTCGTCGGCGGTCTCGGCGTCGGCGTTGGCGAGGTGGGTCATGAGCCCCTCCACGCGAATCTCCGGGGTATCGGCGAGCGCGTCGGCGAACGCAGGGAGGTCCTTCGGGCGCACGCCGAGGCGCGCCATGCCGGTGTCGATCTTCACGTGGACCGAGACCGGCCCCGGGAAGCTGCCGCTGCGCACCATGCGGGCGAAGCCCTCGAGGTGCGAAGGGTCGTAGAGGACCGGCGTGAGGTTCCGGCGGAGCACCTCGTCGTAGGCGCGGCCGTAGTAGCCGCCCATGACCAGGATCGGTGCGGCGATGCCGGCGTCGCGGAGCTCGATGGCCTCTTCCAGGAGCGCCACGCAGAAGCCGTCGACCTTGGCTCGCTCCAGCGTCCGTGCAACGGCCGGAGCTCCGTGCCCGTAGCCATCCGCCTTGAGAACCGCCCACACCTTGGCGCCTTGGGCGCGCTCGCGGACCACCGCGACGTTGTGGCGGAGCGCTCCGAGGTTCACCTCGGCGCGGGTGGGGCGCACGGCGTCGGCGGGCGCGGCACGGCGGGGTCGCATGACCCGGATGGCGCGCTGCGATTCGGTCGCATCTGCGTCGTTGGCGTCGAGATCCGAAGTCGCATCCGGCGGAAGTTCACGAACGGCCATCATGTACGTTGGATACTAAAACGCTCGATAGCGGCCAACACTTCCGCCGACTTTGCGAAGCCTACAATGTGGGCGCCGCGGGGATGGAGGGCGTGGCCGCCGGCGCCGGGAGCTCGGCGCCTGCCTGGCTCGCGAGCTGGAGCCGATGCAGGCGCGCGTACAGGCCATCCTTGGCGATGAGGGTCGCGTGCGTGCCCTCTTCGACGATGCGGCCCTTGTGGAACACGACGATGCGGTCCATGGCCTGGATGGTGGAGAGTCGGTGCGCGATGACGATGGCCGAGCGACCTTCCATCACCGCGGCCAAGGCCGTCTGCAGCTTCGACTCGGTATCGGAGTCGATGCTGGCGGTGGCCTCGTCGAGGATGAGCAACGGGGCGTCGCGGTAGAGCGCCCGCGCGAAGGCGATGAGCTGCCGCTCGCCCGCGCTGAAGTTGGCGCCGCGCTCGTCCACCGGCGCGTCGAGCCCACGGCGGGCCAGTAGATCGTCGGCGCCCACCCGCAGGAGCGCGGCTTCGGCGCGGGCGAGCGGCAGC
>JABFRG010000197.1 GCA_013141295.1 Polyangiaceae bacterium | reverse complement strand
CCACCACCGCCACCGCCACCGACACGGTCGGCACCGCCACCCGCAAGCGCTACGGCGCCGCGACCGCAGTGGAGGCCTTCGACGTGCAGGGCATGGATCATGGCGTGCCGGTGGACCCCAAGGGCGGATGCGGGAAGGCCGCGCCCTACGCCCTCGACGTCGGCATCTGCGGCGCCAGCGCCGCCGCTGACTTCTTCAAGCTGTAGAGTGCACGGGATTCGCCGGCTCCGGGAGCTCTAGGAGCGCGGTCAGGGCTCGCGCGAGGGGCTCCTCGGCCAGCGCATGGGCGCGCGCCCGCAGCAGCGTGCGTGCGGAGAGGCCGCTCGGCGCCGCAGCTCGCCCCAGCGCTGCGCGCACCTCGCTCGAAGGGCGGTAGGCGTCGATGACGGTGGTCGCCGCTTCGACCGAGGCGCCGCGCCCGAAGAGGTCCAGCGCCAGCGCGAGCAGATCGTCGGCTGCGCGCACGGCCAACGGGAGCTCGTCGTGGTGCCGGGCGTCGAAGTCGATGGGGCGCGCGAGCGTCCCATCGAAGACGAAGTTTCCGAGGTTCGCGTCGCCGTGGCTGAGACCCCGGTCGTGAAGGCCGCGCAGCGCGTCGGCCGCCGCGCGGAGGGGGGCCCGCAGTAGCTGTCCGCGGCGGAGCAGGGAGCCGAGATCGTCGCCGGGAAAGCGCGGCACCTCCAGGCCCCGGGCAATGGGCGTGATGTCCACGTCGTGGAGGGCGCGATACATGCGGGCCTCCCAGGCTTGCCAGTCGCCGAGCACCGGGAACATGTGGAATGCGGCGCCGGCCTCGCGAAAGTAGGCGTTCCCGAGGGCGATGACCGGGCCGAGGCCGCGTCGTCGAACCTTCCGAACCACCGTCTCGCCCAGCTCCATATGATGCACGCGCACCCGGGAGACGGCGACGACGAACCCGTCAAGTGCGTGCAAGGTACACCCCTCCCGCGATCATCGCGGCGCCCAGGAGGCTCTGCCAGGTGGGCATCTTCTGGGTGACCGCCCAGGCAGTGGCGATGACCAGGACGTAGCGGAGCGAAGAGACGCTGGTGGCGCGGAAGAGCGAGTCCTTTTCCAGCACCATCATCCAGAGCACCGACGAGACGGCCCAGGCCAGGATGGCGCTCACGCCCCAGGCCGATAGTGCCGAGCGCACCAGACCCAGCTTCTGGTCCACCGCGAACTTCATGGCGACGTGGCCGTACACGGTGGTGGCGAAGAACAGGACCCAGGTAACCGGAGCGGGAATCACGTTCATGATTGAAGGTCTCCGTACCAGAGCACCACCGCGGTCGCCCCCTCGCACCAGGCGCGAACCGGGCTGCCGTGCGCGACGACGCCGCCCACCAGCATCCAGGCGGCGAGGGGAATCACGGTCCCCATGGCAGAGGCGGTGCCCCCTGCGCGAACCATCATCGTTCGGGACTGCGCCCAGGGCGAGGGCGCCCCGCACACCAGGGCAGGGAGCAAGAACACGCCCTGGACCTCGACCGCGTAGAACCCCAGCACGAACCCCACCGGGGCCAGCACCGGGTGGACGCACGCTGCTACCGCGCCACCCGCCAGGCCCGCGGCGCCCGCGCACAGGTACTTGGTCCACGCGAGACGCGCGCCACGTGTCGCCGTCGCGTCGTCGATGCTCCGCCCGAGCGCGCGCGCCATCCACCGGGCGCCGCCATCGAAGCCTCGACGCTCCTCCGGCCGCGGCACGAGATCACCTTCGCCGTATCGAGCCCGCGCGCGCGCGAGGAGGCTCATGGCTCCCGCGCGATTCACGACGGGCGCACGAAGCAGAAGTGCATCCACGCTAGCAGCGCCGCCGCCTGCCCCAGCGTGAGGATGCGGTGCAGGCGCGTCTCTTCCGGACCGCAGCGCCGCCGGTGAAACACGAGCTCGTCGTAGCAGACCAGCACCACCACGAGCACCGTCTGGGCCACCACCGGAATCAAGAGCCAGCGCGCGCGCAGGGCGGTCGCCGCAGCCATCATCGCGAACAGAGGAAGTCCGCCGAACACGAGCGCGATGCGCTCGGCGCGCCGTTCCGGGGCGCCGATGGCCATGCCCAGGCGGCGATGGAGGCGCCAGTCGAGGACGCCTGCCAGCGACGCGGCGCCACCGGCGAGGGCGATGACCCACAGCTCCCACGGATAGCGCAGCGGCGACTCCTGCAGCCACGCGAAGCGCGTACCGAAGGAGGCCACCACCAGGCCCGCCGCGAACACTGCGCCGGGCGTCAGCGAAGCGATGAGATTGGCGGGGCCGGTGGGGCTCTTCGCCTTCCGTCCCGCGACCGCGATGGCGAGAGCTCCTGTCTGCCGCTGCATGCCCCCCAGTCTACGGTGTGCCACCGGCGGCGTCCGCAACGTCCGCGTGGATGGGCGCAAACGCGTCGTGAACGGTCGCGAACCTCAGGTGACGGGCGTTCGCACGCTGGCGTCCACGGTCACGTTCGGATCGACGGAGATGGTTTTGTCGGCATTCACGGTGAGCTTGATGTGTGCGAGCGAAGCGGGCGCAGGCCCGGAGACGCGCGTGCCGTCCAGCATGTACTTGGACCCGTGGCAGCCGCACGTCAGGTCGCTCGCGCTCACCACACCGTTCGTCCTCAGATCGCATTGGTTGTGCGTACAGAGGCTGGTCATGGCGTACAGGCCGCCGCTGTCGCGCCCCACCAGCGTGCTTCCTGGGCCGCGAACGAGCGTGCCGGGCAGGACGTCGGCGACCTTCGGGCTTCCGTTTCCCGGCACACCCACCGCGCCGCCGGACGACGAGCTCGCGGTGGGATCGGAGCCCGTGCACGCGGGGAGTGAGGCTGCCAGCGCCGCGCCACCGATCACCTTGAGAAACCGCCGACGCTCGTTCATCGCTTCAGTATACGTGCGCGCCCTCGCGGCGGGCGATGATTCGCGCGCGGTGCTGCGCCACCAGGAGGCCCACGAAGAAGAGCGTCGTGGCGCGAATCACTGCGCCTTCCGGTCCGCCCTCGGCGAAGCTCGACGCGCCAAAGAGCAGACCCGCCGCTCCGAAGGCGACCACCGTGATCCGGTAGCTGCGCGCGGCCTCTTCGCTCCAGGGCCACGGCGGGGGCAAGGCCGGAAGTCGCTTTGCGTATCGCGCGAGCAGCCACATCGAGAGCAAAGCGCCGACGATGGACGAACCGTGGTGGAGCAGCGAGAAGCGGAAGGCGAGCGTGCGGTCCGTCTCGTAGATGCGATCCTTGAGCAGGCTCCAGCGCCCCACGAAGGTGCCCTCCGGATGGGTCGTCCCGTCCCAGAGGACGTGGGTGAGCGCGCCGAACCCGGCGCACGCCGCGGTCTTCCACCACGGGTGGCGGGACCGCGCGAGGTGCGCGAAGGCGGCGAGCCGCGGGGGGCCATAGACCGCGATGCCGGGCGCGACTCCGTGGCGCAGGATCGGCAACAGGCTGAGCGCCATGGGCACGCTCCAGTAGAGGATGCCGGCAAAGGAGTGAGAGGCCACGCGCAACTCCGGCAGGAGCACATAGGCCATGTCCGGCCCCATGCTCCCCAGCACCAGCGCTGCGCCGTCGAACCACGCCGGCCTCGCCACCTTGAGCGGAAGGACCGCGGCCTGATGGGAGAAGAACGTGAACGGCAACGAGCGAGCGGCTCGCGTTCAGCGCGGAACGGCGGGGACGACCACCTGGTTGATGGTCTGGATGCTGGCGCCGGCCGGGTAGGCGTAGCTCACCGCTTCGGAGAAGAAGCCGGTGGACTGCGCGGAGCCCCAGCCCCACACGGTGAGCCCGAAGGGCGCGTCGCTCTTGGCCTCGTGGCGTCCGTTGTCGCAGGTGCCCTGCTTCTGGAAGTTGCCGGTCACCAGATCCACGCGGGTGTACTCGTAGTCGGGACCGGCCGCTTGCCAGCCGCCGATGTTGCCGACGCAGTCGAGGTTCACGTCCTTGAAGGTGCCGTTGGTGCCCTTCTTGCGCACGAAGACCAGGTTGGTCTCCGGGTACGTGGGGTCGGTGAAAAAGATGTAGGATGCAAGGTACTGGTCCGGGGGGACCACGTTGACGAACTCGGGATCGCCGGCGCAGCCCTGGGGCGCTCCCTGGCCGGGCACGGCGCAACCGGTCATGTACGAGGCGAAGAAGAACGGGTGCTTGTCGTCCTGGGCGGTGATCACGAAGGGCCCGGAGGCGTTGAACTCGGCCACTTGCCCGGAGCCGATGACCGCGGGCGCACCGGGCTGCGGCGGGTTGTAGGTGAGCGTGGTGCCGTCCACGGCGCCGACGATGCGCCAGGGCGGCGACTCTTCGACGCCCGGGTGGCGGTTGCGATAGCGCGCGGCGACGTAACGGTAGCCGAGGGCGCGAACCGGCGGCACTTGCTGGTGCATACCGTCGCAGGCGACCGGCCCCTTCGGAACCTGCGAGCACTCGTTGCCGGCCCAGCTGCCGATGGGCTTGTTGGCCTTGATGATGCTGCCCGTCAGATCGGCCTGCTGTTCGAGCTGGATGTACTGGCCCTTGTTCAGGTTGTACGTGACCGGGACGCCCTTGGCGGTGCCGGCCACCCCGCCGCCACCCAGAATCGCTTGCGACGGGCTCACCGTCACCTGCGTGCCGTCCTCGGCGGCCACGATGCCCAGCCAAGGGTAGGCGCCGCTGATGGTCTCCGGGTACGCCGTCACGCCGACGTAGTTGTCGCCCCAGGCGGTGGACGGGATGAGCAGCGTCGCAGAGCTCACCGCGGTGGAACCGCCGCCGTAGGGGAAGATGTCGTAGGCCACCACCGGCGCATCCGTCTTGATGCGGAACGCCTGCCCGATGCCGGTGCCCTTGAACGCCACGGGGCCGGTCGCCGACTGCGTCCCGCTCGGACAGGCGCCGCCTTCGCGGTTGAGGAGCACGAGCGCCACCGCGCCCGGGGGGATGACCGAGCCGGTGAGCGGCTTGTAGGTGATGGCGGAGCCGGTGCCCGTGGGCAGGTAGCCGACCAGGCTGGCGTCGTAGGTTTGCGCGCCGCGCTCGAGCGTGACCTTCACCGGCGAGCCCCAGGTGTTGGCGATGAACGCCCCGGTGCACGAGGTGGAGCCGGAGAAGAAAGGGGG
>JABFRG010001080.1 GCA_013141295.1 Polyangiaceae bacterium | reverse complement strand
CGCACGTTGGGATAACTCTTCTCCACGGAACCTCCGTGGAGAGTTGTTACCCATGACCTCGGGCGATTTTGTTACCCATGATCTCGGGCGATTTTGTTACCCATGAGGTCGGTCTGTACCCAGGGAGAGGGGGCCGGGGGGTGAGGTTCTAAGGGGCATCTCGAAGCGCACTTCGGGCAAGCAGTCTTCGCGCCACGCCGCGCAGCCCTCCGGATATGCGTGCAAGCTCCACGCGATCCGCATCCCTCACCACCGGCCTTGCGTTCCCGCACGAGCCCGCCAGAACCAAGCGCTCGGCGCGCGAGAGCGCCACCCCCGGGTGACCGAAGAGGCGCCCATAGTCGAAGGCGGTGGTGCGTCCTGCGAACGCCGCCGCCGTCCCCGTGGTGAATGCCCGGAAGATCGGCGAACCGTGGATGACGCGCCGCTGGAAGGCCGACGACACCACCGGCGCCTGCGCGGCGCCGGACGGGAACATGATGTTGGTGAAATCCGGGCAAGCCTCGAGGTTGCCGTCGTCGATGGTGGTACAGCGCGGCGTGTCGGGGAGGGGATCCGCGATGCCACCCTGGAACTCGGTGGTGTGGTTGAGGCCCAAGAAGTGTCCGGCCTCGTGGGCCAGGACGTAGCCCTCCATCTCCGGCGGCGCCTGCGGAACCGAGGCCAGCGCCAGCCCCGACTGATCGTTGCCCGGGGTGTTGGCCGCGCCGGGAATTCCCGCTGCGACGCCCCACCAAGCCGACTGATCGTCGACCTCGCTGAGGAAGATGTTCAGCGCCTGGCCCTGCGGCGCGACCTTGGTCTCTTTGAAGAGCGTGCCGAGCTCCTGATCGCTCACCGAGAGGTACTTGGCGGGCACGTCGAAGAAGCGCACGGTGCCGTTGCGCAGGCCGTAGAGCTCGTAGATGGCCGCGAAGAACGCGGTGATGCGGTCCTTCACCTCCGGGC
The DNA here is from genome assembly GCA_013141295.1 of Polyangiaceae bacterium. Classification (GTDB taxonomy): domain Bacteria; phylum Myxococcota_A; class Polyangia; order Polyangiales; family Polyangiaceae; genus JABFRG01. The sequence goes on along the minus strand of JABFRG010001080.1, from coordinate 4,128 downwards.
GCGCCCAGGCCGCTGCCGCCGAGATCGACTTGCCCGAGCCCAGCGTGAGCCCGCCCGGCAGATACACGTTCAGGTTGAGGATGCCGCCGTGAAAGACGCCATCGGGTGTAGTCTGCAGCTGAATCTTGCCGCGCATGCCGGTGCCGCCGGTGAAGACCACCTTCCAGGTGCCGGCCTCCACGCTCTCGCCGGAGAACGCGTTCTGGGGCACCTGCGCGGTGGCGGTGGTGCCGATGAGCGTCTCGCTGGTGGGGTGATCGCCGCCGGTGGGCGTAGCGTTCTGCATGAAGAACGCGCCGCTCGGCGCCTGCACCGAGCGAACTGCGAGCGACTCCGAGGCGGACGTCGACGTGACCATCACGTGAAAGCCCAGGGTGCCCGCGGGCACCTCGAAGGAGACCGGCGCATCGGCGGCCACCGCGCCGAGATCGAGCACGCCGAGCGGGGCCATGGGGCCACCGTCGTAGGGAGCCGGCCCTTGATAGGGCACCTCCGCATCGACGCCCGCGTCCTTCTCTTCCTCGATGGGTGTGGTGGGGGCGTCGAGGCCCGCGTCGGTCGCCGTCGGCACCGGCGTGACCGTGACCTTGGCGCCGTCGCTACAGCCGAAGAATGCAGACAGACAAAGACCCGCGCCCGCCACGAAGAGCGGGCGGCCCCGAAGCAAAGTTCGTTTCATGGCTACTCCAGATGCGGCGCGCGGCGCGCGCGTTCACCAGCACTTGGGATGTGCCCGCAGAAACCGTCACGCAAAGCGCCGGCGCCCTACGTTTTCCGGAGCCTCAGGCCTCGCGCTTGGGCGGCTGGAACATGTCGTTGACGAAGGCCGTGAGGATCGTCTCCTTGGTCTTCGAGGGCAGGCCGTTGAGGAGCGCGTTCACGTCGCCCATGCGGTCGGGCATGTGCGAGCCTTCGATGCCGAAGGCGGCCATCATCGGGCCCATGGAGGCCTCGAGGTTCCCGTTGAGCCCCTTGGCCATCTCGGTCATCTGTCCGATGATCTCTGGGTGCACCTTGCCGCGAGCGGCGGTCACTGCCTCGCCCAGCGCCTTCACGAAGCCCGCCACGTGGGGCAAGCTGCCGGCAGTGATGCTCAGATGGATGTTCTCCTTGGAGCTGCTCCCGGCCAGCTGCGGCTGCACGTAGTAGCCGCGGGCGATCATCTCGTCGGCCACGATGAAGGGCGACATCTCGTCGGAGGTGAAGCACACCAGGCTCATCTCCGGATCGCCCATCACGCGCAGCCCCGGCGTGGCGCGAATGCCCGCCAGCACGCCGTCGGTGGCTTCGAGCGTCTGTCGCGCCGCCTCCAGGTAGCCCTCGTCGCCGAACGCGTGGAGCGTGGCCCAGGCCGCGGCGATGGGCCCGCCCGACTTCGTCGACTGGAAGGTCGGGTTCACGATGGTGTACCCGGTCCAGGAAGAGCACGCGAAGATCTGATGCTTGCGCAGCTCCTTGTTCTTGTAGAGCACGACGCTCGCGCCCTTGGGACAGTAGGCATACTTGTGCAGGTCCATCGACATGCTGGTGACGCCCGGCACCGTGAAGTCGAAGGCCGGCACCGTGCGTCCGAGGCGGCGGAAGTACGGCAGCAAGAAGCCACCGATGCAGCCGTCCACGTGGCAGAGGATGCCCGCCGCCTGGGCCAGCGCCGCCACTTCCGCGATGGGGTCGATGACGCCGTGCGCGTACGACGGCGCCGACACCACCAGCAACGCGGTGTTCTCGTTCATGGCCGCGCGGATGGCCTCGGGCGACGCGCGGAAGGTGACCGGGTCCACGTCGACGATCACGGCCTTCACGTCGAAGTAGTGCGCCGCCTTGAAGAACGCGGCGTGGGCGGTCACCGGGAGCACGATCTCCGGCTCGGCGATCTTCTTCTCCTTGCGCGCCCAGTCGCGGGCGGTCTTCACCGCCATCATGCAGCTCTCGGTGCCACCGGTGGTGAGGTTGCCGACCACGTGCTCGTCGCCGCCGAGGTGCGCGGCGCACATGCCCACCACCTCGTTTTCCATGCGCAGCAGGCTCGGAAAAGCCGTGGGGTCCAAAGCGTTCTCGGTGAGGAACTCGGTGAAGGCCCACTTCTGGATGGCGGTCACGTCATCCGGTGCAGGATACACGTATGCCCACACCTTGCCGTCGCGCCAGGGGAGGTCCCCGGACCGGTACGCCGCGAGGCGCTCCTGGATTTCCTGGGCGCCGAGCTTTTTGGCAGGGAGTGTCAACATGCACTCAGGGTAGCAGATTCGGCACGATGTCCAAGGGTACATTGGGCTCTCGAAAATGCGACAGCCGCCGCATTGCGCCGGGGGCCGCCGGGATTACCTTCACCAGCGACCGAATGAACCAACCCTACGGCTACGGCAATCCTCAGCAATTTCCTGCGCCCGACCAGAGCGGCAACCTCCGCGGTCTCGGCATCGCCCACTACGTCCTGGGCGGCCTCACGGCGCTCATGTCGCTCTTCTTCCTGCTCTACGCGTTCATCGGCGGCGCCATCCTCGCCTCGCCCAACGCCGGCCGGGGCGGCAACGACGCCGCGATGGTCAGCGGGATCTTCATCGTCATCGGCATCGTCGGCGCGCTCTTCTGCGTCGCCTGGGGCGGCCTCAAGGTCTACGCCGGCTACTGCTTCAACGCGCGCAAGAACTACACGTTCTGCTTCGTCATGGCCTGCCTCGACTGCCTGAACATGCCCATCGGCACCGTCCTCGGCGTCCTCTCCATCCTCGTGCTCATGAAGCCCGAGACCAAGGCCCTCTTCCAGCGCACGTGAAGGGGCTAGGGTAGCTTGCGTCGCTTGCCGCCGAAGCCGCGCTCCAGATGGCCCAGCGCTTCCTCGCCCATCTCGAGCAGGTCCGGCTTGCACTTCTTGTCGAACCAGTCGCGCAGCGTCACGCGAATCGTCCCGATGGTGCACGCCGCGATCACGCGGGCCTTCCGCTCCTCTGCAGGATCCTTCGAATCCCCCAGCAGCGACGTGACGATGATCTTCTCCAGCTCGATGTCGGCGTTCTGCTCGTAGGCCGCCAGCACCGGCGACGAATCCACCAGCTTCTGCCGTGCCGCGCGCTCGACCTTCTCGGCCATGTACTCGCGGGCGATGGCGAAGGCGGCTTCTTTCACCGCAGGAAAACCCTCGATGCGAGCGTTCTGCGACTCGACCAGTGCGGCGAAACGACGCAGCCGCTCTTCCTGTTGCGGAAAGGCCGCCGCCTCCTTGCTGGGGAAGTACCGGAAGAACGACCGCCGCGACACGCCGGCTCGCTCGGCGATGGCATCCACCGTGGTGTGCTCGAAGCCCTGCTCGCTGAAAAGCGAGAGTGCAGCCGTGGCCAGCGCTTCTCGCGCTCGAAGCTTCTTCTGTTCGCGAAGACCCATGGGCCGGGAACGTACATCAGCCCAGGGCCGATGGGAAATGTCACAAATTGCGCCGGCAGTGCCTTTTTGCCCTGAGGCCCGGATTGTTCATGGGCACCCCTTGCTTCCCCGGGTGAACGCCCAGTAAGAACCGAGTCATGTCCCTCGAAGAGAAGCTCATCCAGACGCTCGACCGAGTCCAGAAGGGCGGCGGGCCCAAGTACCACCAGAAGAACGGTGAGGCCGGCAAGCTCTTCGCCCGCGAGCGCATCGCGCGGCTCTTCGACGAAGACACGTTCATCGAGGACGCGGCTCTCGCCAACAACCTCGATCCGGAGCTCGCCGCCGACGGCGTCATCACCGGCACCGGCCAGGTGGGCGGCCAAACCGTGTGCGTCATGGCCAACGACAGCACCATCAAGGCCGGCTCCTGGGGCAAGCGCACGGTCGAGAAGATCCTCCGCATCCAGGAGACCGCCATCAAGCTGCGGGTCCCCATGCTCTACCTGGTGGACTCCGCCGGCGCGCGCATCACCGACCAGATCGAGATGTTCCCGGGGCGTCGCGGGGCGGGCCGCATCTTCTATCACCAGGTGAAGATGAGCGGTCAGGTGCCGCAGATCTGCCTGCTCTTCGGACCGAGCGCCGCCGGCGGCGCCTACATTCCCGCGTTCTGCGACGTGGTGGTGATGGTCGACGGCAACGCCAGCATGTACCTGGGTTCCCCGCGCATGGCCGAGATGGTCATCGGCGAGAAGGTCACCCTCG
>JABFRG010001156.1 GCA_013141295.1 Polyangiaceae bacterium | reverse complement strand
CCTGCACCACCGTGAAGCGCACGGCGTCCGCCGGCATGCCCGAGGGCGCCGTCTCGCGCCTGACGTTCCGTCGCGGCGAGGCGCCGCCTGCGTTCGGCGATCTCGAGAAGGGCTTCTACTCGTTCGCGGCCATCGGACGCCGCGACGACTGCGGCGTGGTGGCGCTCGGGTGCGCCGAGGCCGACGTGAGCGACGCCCGCAGCGTGACCGTCAACCTCGACGCCGTGGCCGAGCCGCGGGGCGTCTGCGCCGCCGGAGCGGTGTGCGCCCTGGGTCGTTGCATTCCCCAGGATACCGGCAGCAACTGCTCTCTCGATTTCGTCGGCGGCGGTCCGCTGCACCCCCGGTCCGAGAGCCCCGGGGCCTTCATGCCGGCGCCGGCCCTCGTCGCTGCGCCCACCGGCTTCGTGCTCGGCTACAGCGAGTTCGATCGCGTCACCGATCCCGCCGAGCCGCGCGCCAACATCTCCGTCCAGGGCATCCTCGACAACGGGGGCTCGCAGCCCGCGGAGCGCGCCGTCTTGGTCAAGCGGTGCGCCAGCAAGCCGCAAGACGACGGCGTGGGTCTGGCCTTCGACGGCCAGACCGTCCTCTTCGCGCTCTCGCGGAACCCGTGCACCGACAATACCTCGGGCTTCGACACTCGCGCCGTCAAGCCCTCGGGCCAGTTCGGTCAGGTGGGGTACACCGAGCTGGGAGCCGACCTCCCGAGCGTGCGGTTCTCGCCGGCCAAGAGCATGGCCAAGGGCGCATCTACCGACTCGTTCATCTACGCCGCGGTGGTGAACGGGGCGGCCTCGCTCCTGCGCACCAGCAGCAACGGGTTCGGCTCTCCGCGCACGCTGGTGTTCCCGAACGCCGTGCGGAATGCATGGATCGCCTCGTCGCCCAACCTGGTGCTCTACCTCGCGCAGTCGAGCGATGCAGGCGACGCGGGAGCCGGTGGCGCCGGCGCACTCTCGGTCTACGGCTTTTCCCACGCGAATTTGCCGTCGGCGAGCGCGACGTTGGGCCCGGCTCCGCCGCCCATCTCGGGAACGGTGTGGGCCTCGGCTTCCGCGCTCGATGCGCGTGGCTGGGTCGTCTACGGCGACGCCGCCGGCACGCGCCTCCGACGGTACACGCTCCAGGGAACCCAGCTCGCGGCGTCCGACGTCTTCGACGTGAATCCCTTCACGCCTGCGCAGGCCGGTGACGTCGCGACGCTGGCGATTCCAGCGGGCGAGGGAGCGCCGGCGAAGAGTCGCGCCTTCGTGGCCACCGTCGAGAGTGGCGATGTGGTGCTCCGCGCGTACGACGTCACCGGCGACAAACCGACCGATGCGCGGGCCATTCGCCTCTCCACGCTGGGTGTCGTGTTGCAGCGAAAGCTCCGCGACGGAAACGTCGCCGTCGCTGCTGCTCGTGATCGCGTCGCCGTGGCGTGGACCACCGCGCGCGAGCTGAAGAACGATGAGCCGCCGGGTGGCTACGCGGTCTTCGCCTGCGCGCCGTGACCGCGGCGTCGCTCACGACCATCGTCGCGCGCGCCTTTGCCGCCCGCTTGCGGCCGGACGACGGCGTACTCCTGGCGGTGAGCGGCGGGCCCGATTCCATGGCCCTTCTCCATGCAGCCGTCTTCGCGGCTCGGAAGCGGCGCCTGCGCCTCTCCGCGCACGGCGTGGATCACGGGCTGCGGCCGGAAGCCGCGAAAGAGCTCGACCTCGCCGCCGCCCTCGCGGGGTCGCTGGGGGTGCCATTCGGTCGCACGGTGCTCGCGGTGCCGCCCGGTGGGAACCTCCAGGCGCGGGCACGCGCGGCGCGCTACGACGCCCTGGCTCGTGCTGCGCGGACCGACGACGCCGCCGTCATCGCCATCGCGCACCACGCCGACGATCGCGCCGAGACGGTGCTCCTTCGTCTGCTGCGGGGCGCGGGGCCAGTGGGGCTCGCGGTGATGCCGGAGACCGCGCCGTGCCCAGGCGCGCCGGATCTCCAGCTCCTCCGCCCGATGCTCCGGGCGACCCGGGCCGACGTGTTGCTCCACCTCGAGCGCCACCGGCTGCTCGTGGCCAGCGATCCCTCCAACGCCGACCCCCGCTATCTGCGCGTGCGGGTGCGCCGCGAGCTGCTCCCGCACCTTGCCGATCTGAGCCCGCGCATCGTCGCCCATCTCAACGCGCTCGCCGACGCGCTGGGGGAGCTGGGTCTCGAGCCTACGTCCACCTACGCTGGGCTCCCGCCGATGCGGCTGGCGCGGCGCCATCGGGCCCTCCTCGACGCGTTGCCTTCGGCCGGGGCAGGGGCTTCGGTGTGGCTCCCCGCGTCTGCCCTCGGTCCCGCCGAAGGCACGTCCGACCCGGCGCTCGCCCTATCTGATGCAAGGAAGGCGCCGGGGCTTGTGGTGACCTTCGATCGTACCCACAATGCCTATGTGCTCCTGCACACTTCGCCGGCGCCGGCCGGGGGCCGAGGGGTCCGCCCCGCCGCACTTCGAACCACGACGAAAAAAGCCACAGAAAACGTACGCGAAAAGAGCAACGAAAAGGGTCGTCCGACGCGGGAAAGACCCCCAGAAACGCCGCGGTTGCGCTCACACGGAGCCGCGAAGACCTCGAAAAAAGCGTGATGCGCCGGGCTCGCTCCGGCATCTCAATTGTCGTAGACTCCAAGATAGCCATCGAGGCTCCAAGGTTCCCCCGTGAAGCAATCCCACAAGACGCTTTTGGTTTGGATCGTCCTGATCCTGATGTTCCTCGTGATCTGGCAGGTCCTCAGCCCAGATCGCAAAACCACCGTTCCTTTCAGCGAGTTCCTGACGCAGGTGCAGGACGGCCAAGTCGCCGAGATCAACATCAAGGACCGGGAGTACCAGTGGAAGCTCAAGGGAGCCGATCCGCAGAAGGCCCTCGTCAAGGAGACCATCGGTCCCGATCCCGATCAGGCGCTCATCGCTTCGTTCAAGCCCAAGGCCGACGCGAAGGGAACCAGCACGCCGACGATTCGCTTCGAGAAGGACGATTCGTCGCCCCTCATCTCGGGCACCCTCCTCACGGTGCTCCCGATGGTGTTCATCGGGCTCATGTTCTTCCTGTTCATGCGGCAGCTGCAGGCAGGCGGCGGCAAGGCCATGAGCTTCGGCAAGAGCAAGGCTCGGATGCTCAACGAGTCGCAGAACAAGGTCACCTTCGCCGACGTGGCGGGGGCCGACGAGGCCAAGGACGAGGTCGAGGAGATCATCGCCTTCCTCAAGGACCCGAAGAAGTTCCAGCGGCTCGGCGGTCGCATTCCCAAGGGCGTGCTGATGATCGGCCCGCCGGGCACCGGCAAGACCCTCCTCGCGCGCGCCATCGCCGGTGAGGCCGGGGTTCCCTTCTTCAGCATCTCCGGCTCCGACTTCGTCGAGATGTTCGTGGGCGTCGGCGCCAGCCGCGTGCGCGACCTCTTCGAGCAGGGCAAGAAGCACGCGCCCTGCATCATCTTCATCGACGAGATCGACGCCGTCGGTCGTCACCGTGGCGCGGGCCTCGGCGGCGGGCACGACGAGCGCGAGCAGACCCTCAACCAGCTCCTCGTGGAGATGGACGGGTTCGAGTCCAACGAGGGCGTCATCATCGTCGCCGCCACCAACCGCCCGGACGTTCTCGACCCGGCGATCCTTCGGCCCGGCCGCTTCGACCGTCGCGTCACCGTGAGCCGTCCCGACGTGCGCGGCCGCGAAGCCATCCTTCGCGTTCACACCAAGAAGACCCCCATCGCGCCGGACGTCGACCTCGAGGTCATCGCCCGCGGCACGCCGGGCTTCGCCGGTGCCGATCTGGAGAACCTGGTGAACGAAGCGGCGCTCCTGGCTGCCCGTCAGGACAAGGAAGCGCTCGGCATGTCCGACTTCGAGCTCGCCAAGGACAAGGTCCTCATGGGCTCCGAGCGTCGCTCGATGGTCATGACCGAAGAGGAGAAGTGGAACACCGCCGTCCACGAGGCGGGCCACGCCGTGGTCATGATCGGCAACTCCGATCACGATCCGGTCCACAAGGTCACCATCATCCCCCGCGGTCGCGCCCTCGGCGTCACCATGGCGCTCCCCAAGGGCGACACGCTCGGCCACTCGAAGGAGCAATTCGAAGCCAAGATCCAGTCGTACCTGGGCGGCCGCATCGCCGAGGAGATCTTCTTCGGCAAGCTCACCACCGGCGCCAGCAGCGACATCCGCGGACTCACCAACATCGCCCGCGCGATGGTGTGCGAGTACGGCATGAGCCGCATGGGTCCGCTGGCCTACGGCGGCGAAGAAGGCTCCATCTTCCTCGGCAAGGAGTACAACTCCCGCCAGCAAGACTACTCCGAGCAGACGGCGCGCGAGATCGACCAGGAGGTCCGCCGCATCATCGAGGAGCAGTATGAGAAGGTGAAGACCGCCCTCACCGATCGCAAGAACACCATCGAAGCCATCGCCAAGGCCCTCATGGACCGCGAGACGCTCGATGCGGAAGAGCTGAAGGCCCTCTACGAAGGCCGCGAGCTCGCCGCCAAGGAGCGCATCATCATCCCCACCTACGCCGAGAAAGAGCGTCAGGCGAAGGAGAAGCGCAAGGCCGCCAGCATCTTCGGGGCGACTCCGCCCAAGCCGGCCACGTCTTAATTTCGCGGCGAATTTCGCGGCGAGGAAACGCGGAAACGGCGCGTGGCGTCGGTTGGTCGTGCTCACGAACAGGAGTTCGTTCCGCGCGACCGCCCTAGCCACGACGCCGTTTGCGCGTTTCCCGCTCGCGAAATTGCGTAGTGGTTCGCTGGTGTCTCGCGCTTCGCGCTCGTGTCTCGCGCTTCGCGCTCGTGAAGTGTGTGCTCGTGCTTTGCGCTCGTGTCTCGCGCTTCTTGCGCTTCGCGCTCGAGGAGTGTGTGCTTGCGCTTCGCGCTCGAGTCTCGCGCTTCGCGCTCGAGAAGTGTGCTCGCGCTTCGCGCTCGAGAAGTTGCTCGCGCTTTGCGCTCGTGGAGTGGTCGGGCGCCGGCGGATCGGCTCCCCTCCCGCTTGCGGGAGGGGCAGGGGGAGGGGACGTCGTTGCCAGGAGGGCTGAGCTCCGCGGCCCGGGTTTCAACG
>JABFRG010000376.1 GCA_013141295.1 Polyangiaceae bacterium | reverse complement strand
CCGCGGCGGCATCGGCGTGAGCGTCGGAGCGAGCGTCGCGACCGGCGCCACCGTCCGCGTCCGGTGCGACCTCGGGCGAGGCGGGCTCCACCTTCCCATGGGGCGCGGTGTCGTCCAGCTCGCCCATGTAGGTGCCCATGCACGCGGTGAGCAGCGGCGTCATGGCCAGCGCCGCGAGGCCGGCCGCCTTCTTCAGCAGGTTCCCGCGCGAGAGCAACGCTTGGTCCTTGAACCACACGTTGCCGTATTCATCGTGCAGGTAGCGCACGCAGAGGCCGGCGGGCGCATCGGCGAGGAGCTTCTTCGCTTCGCCCGCACGCATCGACGAGAGGTCTCGCACGACCTTCTGGCAGTCGCCGCAGAAACGCCCGTTGGCAGCGCTGCGCGGGCTCATGCTCTCCCAGTCGACGGTGCAGGGGCTCTCGATGCGGATATCGCCGGTCTTCATGGAAAGGTGATTGAGCAACGCGCGTGCCGCCCGGGCTCGATAGCGCGATCGCCGCGATTTACGCGCCTCCGGTGCGGCGACCACGCCGCACGCCCTGACGACGGTGTCACGCCTCAGCTCGCGGCTCGGCTACAGAGCTGCGCGCCAGATGGATCCAGTGCCGGTCCCCACCCCGCGATTGGCCCAGTACACGAAGCCGTCGACGACGGTCACCGAGACCGGCTGCTCCTGCCCGGTAGCGACGGTGCGCGGGGCGGTGCAGGCGGGCAGAGCGCACGCGCGGACGGTGCCGTCGGCGGTGGAGGCGGAGCCGCTGTTGACCCAGGCGGCGAAGGTGCTGCTCGCGGCGATGGCGGCAGCGGCCTTGTCGCCGGGCATGATCACCGTGGCGTTGCCGCCGCAGCCGGTGGCCGCGCACTGCTTGATGCCGTCCCCCGAGGTGGCGAAAACGAAGCCACCGCCGGCCGCGATGTAGGTCGCACCCAGGAAGAGGCGAACGCGGTCAGTGCAGACTCCGGTGGCCGCCCGGGTGCAGCGGTCCACCCCCGCTGCCGATTGGGCGAAGCCCGCGATGTAGAGGTAGGTGGCGTCGGCGGCGATGCCGGTGGGAACGTCGCTGCCGAGGCCGGTGCCGAGCAGGGCGAGGGTGGACAGAGGGCCCTGCCGCGCGGCGCCGGTGTTCTGCGATGCGAAGAGGGTCGTTCCTTCCACGGCGATCTGCGTGGGGGTGTCGTTCAGCCCGGTGGCCACCTTGGGGGCGAATCCGTTCACGCAACCCACGACGCCGCACTGGAAGATGTCGCGACCGTTGCCGCCCGCGTTGCCGCTGGCCATCCAGGCCACCTGATTTCCGTCGGTGACGAGGGTCGTCCCGCCGGGCTGGTTGACGGCGAGCGCGACGTCGTTCCAGATGACCGTCGGACCTCCGGTGCATCCGGTGACCGGGCAGCGCTCGACGCCGCCGTTGCGAATCCAGAACGCGCTGCCACCGGCCGCCGCCACACCCCGCGGCTGGGCGACGTTGCTCGCCACTAGCACCGGTGCGCAGGCGCCATCTTGGCACTTTCCGCCGCCGCAGGCGTGGCCGCACGCGCCGCAGTTTTCCGGGCTCGAGCGCGTGTCGACGCAGGTCCCATCGCAGATGGCACCCTGTCCGCAGCCGCTGGCCTCGCCCCCCGCGTCCAGCGTTGCGTCGATGCCGGACGCATCGCCGCCAGCGTCGCCGCCCCCCGGCGACTCGTACCCACCCACGCAAGCACTGGCGCCCGCGAAGATCATCAACGCCACGGAAGAAGCCCCGAAAGATCTCACGAACGAAGCATGCGTGACTCGAGCGGGTGATGCAACCGCAAGGTCGCGGGGAATCCGACCGTTGGTCAGAGCGCGGCGCGCCAGATCGAGCCCTTGCCCGGGCTCATGCCGAGGTTGGCCCAGTACACGAATCCGTCGGCGATGGTCACACCGACCGGCTGCTCCTGACCGGAAGCGACCGTGCGGGGCGACGTGCAGGCCGGGAGCGCGCACACCCGTACGGTGCCGTCCGCGGTGGTCGAAGATCCGCTGTTGACCCACGCGGCGAACGCGCTGCTGGCAGCGATGGCGGCTGCGGCCTTGTCGCCGGGCATCACCACCGTGGCGCTACCTCCGCAACCGGTGGCCGCGCACATCTTGATGCCGTCCGACGAAGTGGCGAAGACCAGGCCGCCGGCGGCCGCGATGTAGGTGGCGCCCACGAAGAGACGCGCGGTGGCGGTGCACGGGCCCGTCCCCGCGCGCGTGCACCGATCCACGCCGGCTGCGGACTGGGCAACGCCTGCAACATACACGTTCGTGGCGTCGGCGGCGATCCCGGTGGGCACGTCGCTGCCGAGCCCGAGGCCGCTGAGAACGAGCGTCGAGATGGGCCCTTGGCGCTCGGCCCCGGTCCGCTGCGACGCGAAGATCGTCGACCCTTGCACGGCGATCTGGGTGGGCGCGTCGGTGAGGCCGGTGGAAGCCTTGGGCGGAAAGCCGGCGGTGCAGCCGGCGACGCCGCACTGGAACACGTCGCGGCCGTTGCCGCTTGCATTGCCGGTGGCGATCCAGGCGACCTGATTCCCATCCGTGACGATGGTCGTGCCGCCGGGCTGCCCGGCGCTGATGGTGACGTCGCCAGTGATGAGCGCGGGCGCGCCGGTGCATCCGGTGACCGGGCAGCGCTCGACGGCGCCGTTGCGGATCCAGAACGCGCTACCCGCGGCGACCGCGACGCCGAGCGGCTGCGCGACGTTGTTCGCCACCACCACCGGCTCGCAAGCACTATCGGTGCACTTGCCGCCACCGCAGGTGTGGCCGCAGGCGCCGCAGTGGTCGGGGCTGGAGCGGGTGTCGATGCAGGTGCCGCCGCAGATCATGCCCTGACCGCAGGTCGCGCCGTCCGCGCCGGAGTCCGTGGACGCGTCGGAACCCGGCGGATTGGTTCCACCGTCGCCTGCGCCGGGGGTCACGATGGCCGGGTCGGAGCCGACGCATGCGCTGGCTCCGACGAAGATGAGGAACGTCACGACCGACGACGAGCTGAGGTGCTTCACACGGGAAGGATGTGGGAGACGGCTCGGCGATGCAAGCGGCACGAGCATCGCGCCTTCGCGCAAAGTCTTCGGGTTTGCCTCAGAGGTCGCGCGCGTAGAACCGGTTGCAGCCGAAGTGACCCGTGCTGCCCATGGGGGCTGCGAGCGGAAGGAACCCGGCCTCGGTATACAGCTGCATCGCCGCATCCATGCCGGTCAGGGTCTCCAGGTAGCAGAGCCGAAACCCCAGGCGCCGGGCTTCGTCGAGACAGTGATGCAAGAGCGATCGCCCCCAACCCTTGCCGCGTGCGATCGGGAGAAAATACATCTTTCGCAGCTCGCACACGTCTTCTGCGGCTCCGGCGAGCGGCGCCACGCCCGCGCCTCCCACCACCTGCCCGTCCTGCTCCAGCACGAAGTACGCATGCCGGGGGCGCAGGTAGGCGGTCGACATGGAAGACACCTCGGGATCGTTGATGGCGAAGCCCGCGCCGCCGGCGCCGAACTCGGGCATCACCGTGCGAATCACCCGCTCGACGACGGCATCGTCGGCCGCCGTGATGGCCCGAATCACGGGGATTGCTCCTTGAACGCCCGCGGCGTCGTCCCGGTCCAGCGCTTGAAGGCGCGGATGAGGCTCCGCGTGTCCTGGTAGCCGATGCGCGACGCGAGATCCGCCAGCCCCACGTCTTCGGTCTTGAGGATGCGGCGCGCTTCTTCCTCGCGCACCGAGTCGATGACCTTGAGGAGCGAGGTGCCGGAGTCGGAGAGGCGACGCTGAAGGGTGCGCTCGCTGAGCGAACAGGCGGCCGCCAGCGCCGAGAGCGCGGGCTCACCGTGCGGCAGGCGAACCCGCACCGCCTGGCGAAGCTGGCCCACGAAGTCGGGCTCGGTGGAGGCCGGCGCCATCTCCGCGCGGGAGAGACGCTCCACGTATCCCTTGAGCACCTCGAAGAGCATGGAGTCGGCCACGCGAATCGGCAGGTCGACCAGCCGCTCGTCGAGCTCGATACCGGTGTAATCCGCATCGAATTCGAGCGCGGTCACCCCCACCACCCGCTCGATCTCGCTCACGTCCTTGGGGCGCGGGTGCGAGAAGACCGCGCGGTTGGGCAAGAATGGGTCGCCCGAGAGCTCGCGCATTTGCACCAGCGTGGAGCAAACGAAGAACTCGTTGCCGTGCCGACCGGCGCCCAGCTTCGACTCCGGCACGTGCCGGGTGAAGCTCGCCTTGCCGCCGCCGCGCTGGAAGCGCATCTCCGAAAGGTGGCGGAAGAGCCCCCAGTTCTCCGATGCGTACGTCATCGCGTGGCCGATGGTGGGCGCGTTGCGCCAGCAGTACTCCAGCAAGCCGTGGGAGCCGGTGCGGCGCGACTCGGCAACGTGCACGCCGAGGAACGGATCGCCGGCGAGCCGCTCGGCCTCGTCGAGGAACGCGTAGAGCTTGGTGAAGGGCGCGACCACCTCGTTCGAAACCTCGGCCGGCATGAGCGCGAACTTGGCCACGAGGTTGGTCGTATCGAGCCCACGCTCGCGAAGGTAGGCGAGGACCAAGGGAAGGAACTGTGAGCGATTCTCGGACATGGGTAGCGTGGATTATTCACGCGTCCCGCGGAGGGCGCCACAGGGCACTTCGAAATCATGCATGCGATGCAGCGAGCGCGGCTGCGGCGCGCTGCGTCGTACCGCGCGCCCGGAAGATCACCTCCGGTCGCGCGGCCTTCCTCGCGAGGGCCTCAGGCGGTGGCGTCGTCGGCCAGCGCCTTGCCGTGGCAGTCCTTGAACTTCTCGCCGCTGCCGCAGGCGCAAGGGTCTTCGGGATCGAGCTTGGCGCGAGATCGCTCGCGCGGAGCCGCCGCGATCTCCTCGTTCTCCGTTTCCTGGGGTGCCGGGGCGCTGGGCGCCCGCGCGGCCTGCTCCTCCGGAGCGTCGCCGCTGCCACCATCGGTCTCGGCCGGCGCGTCGTCGTCTTCCAGCACCGCGCCGTGGCAGGCCTTGAACTTCAGACCGCTGCCACAGGGGCATAGGTCGTTGCGCTGGACCTGGGGTGCGCGCTGCTCCTGTTCCACCAGCTGCGCGCG